>DAOUAQ010000192.1:0-5081 GCA_034433375.1 Anaerolineae bacterium
TGGTCGAACTTCGCCGTCGCTTGCGGCGTGGGCATCGCGTTGACCGTCGCCAGCGTCATCGTCATGCAAAGCAAGTACGCCGGATTCTACCCTTACACGCTGCCCGCTCTCGTTGCCAACGGCTTTAGCGAGAACATCGGCGCGCTGAAAACTCTTACAGACGGTGTATTGCCCGTCACAGAACTGCTGTTCGGTAGTATTGGCGGCCTGGTCGCAGCCGTGATCGGCGGTTGGCATTTCGTCCGGCGGGACGTGTTATAGCAGCAGGGCAACGCATCGGATCGCGCGGCGGGTCACACAAGACTCGCCGCGCTGTCGTTTTTGTCGCAACTTGCCTTCATCGGAAAACGTGATAGGCTATACCCCATAAGTGTCCCCGCCCGTGTTATGCTGTACCAAAGTGAAGGAGTAGAGTGTCTATGAAACCGAAACCGATGCGCACCTTTTCCATCATCCCCGCGCTGCCTGAACCCCTGAAACCTTTATGGGACCTGGCCTACAACTTGCGGTGGGCCTGGAAACACGATATTATCGAGCTTTTCCGGCGACTGGACAGCGATCTATGGGAGAAGACCGACCACAACCCCGTGCTGATGCTTGGCACAATTGAACAATCCCGTCTCCAGGCTGCGGCCGAGGATGTAGGTTTTATGGCGCACCTGAAACGGGTGACGCAATATCTGGCAGAACACCTCAACGAAAAACCAACGGCCTGGTTTTCCCGCACCTATGGCGAGAACCAAGACCCCTTGATCGCCTATTTCTCGTTCGAGTTCGGCATCACCGAATGTCTGACCATCTTCGCCGGCGGGCTTGGCATTCTGGCCGGCGACCACATCAAATCGGCCAGCGACCTGGGGCTGCCGCTCGTGGGCGTGGGCTTGCTCTACCAGCAGGGCTACTTCCGCCAGTATCTCAACCAGGCGGGCTGGCAGCAGGAAGCCTACGAGGACAACCATTTCGACAATTTCCCCGTGCGGATGGTGCGCGACGCGGACGGCAACCCGCTGACCGTCGGCGTAGAATTCCCCGGTCGCACCGTCACCGCGCGCATCTGGCGCGCCGACGTGGGACGCGCGACGCTTTACTTGCTCGATACCAACATCCCCGAAAACATCCGCCCCGAAGACCGCGACATCACCGACCAACTGTACGGCGGCGACCAGGATTTACGCATCCGGCAAGAGATTTTGCTCGGCATCGGCGGCTACCGCGCGCTACAGGTGCTCGGCCTGAATCCGATGGTGTACCACATGAACGAGGGACATTCGGCCTTCCTGAGTCTGGAACGGACACGCTGCTTGATGGACAGTTACCAGGTCAGTTTCTACGAAGCGCGGGAGGCAGCCTCCGCCGGACTGGTGTTCACCACCCACACGCCGGTGCCGGCCGGGCACGACCGCTTCTCCCCGCCGATGATGGAGTACTACTTCAAAGATTACGTCGCCCAATATCTCAAACTGCCCTGGAATGACTTCCTGGCCCTGGGACGGCAGAACCCCTTCGACTACGGCGAACCGTTCTGCATGACCATTCTGGCGCTGCGGATGTCGGCGTACAGCAACGGCGTCAGCCGTCTGCACGGCGTCGTTTCGCGGCAGATGTGGGAAGGGCTGTGGCCGGGCGTCCCCCAGAGCGAAATCCCCATTTCGCACGTCACCAACGGCGTCCACATCCTTTCGTGGATTTCGCGGGATATGAAAGTGCTCTACGACCGCTATCTCGGCCCGCGCTGGCGCGAGGAACCGGCGGATCAGACCGTCTGGCAGCGGGCGGGGCACATCGCGGCGGAAGAACTGTGGAGCACGCACGAGCGGCGGCGCGAGCGCCTGGTTGCCTTTGCGCGCACTCGTTTGCAGCAGCAGCTCGAACAGCGCGGCGTCGCGCAGAGCGAAGTTGAAGCCGCCAGCGAGGCGCTCGATCCGGAGGCGCTGACTATCGGCTTCGCCCGACGCTTCGCCACCTACAAGCGCGCCACGCTGCTGTTGCGCGACCCGGAACGTCTGGCCCGGCTGCTCAACGATCCCAAATGCCCGGTGCAAATCATCTTTGCCGGCAAAGCGCATCCCCACGATAATCCGGGCAAAGAACTGATCCAGAAGATCGTCGGTCTGGCGCGCGATGATGTTTTCCGCTCCAGACTGGTGTTCCTGGAAGATTACGATATGACGGTCGCGCGTTACATGGTGCAAGGCGTAGATGTCTGGCTGAACACGCCGCGCCGTCCGCGCGAGGCCAGCGGCACGAGCGGCATGAAGGCCGCCGCAAACGGTGTGCTGAACGTGAGCATCCTGGATGGCTGGTGGGACGAAGCCTACACCCCCGGCGTCGGGTGGGCGATTGGACGCGGCGAAACGTATGAAAACACGGAGGATCAGGATCAAGTTGAGGCCGAGGCGCTCTATGACCTGTTGGAGCGCGACGTGATCCCGATGTTTTACGAGCGCGGGCGCGACAATCTGCCCCGGCGGTGGATCGGGCGCATGAAAAACAGCATCGGCGCGCTATCTTACGTGTTCAACACCAACCGGATGGTGGCGGAATATACCGAGCGGTTCTACATGCCCGCCGCCCGGCGCTACGAACTCTTGACGGACGACGACCTTGCCGGCGCCAAATCGCTCGCTGCCTGGAAGCTGCGGCTCTACGACAACTGGTCAAAAATCCGCATCGAGAAAGTCAACGGCGACTTGCCCGCCGAGATCAAAGTCGGGGACAGATTCGTCGCCCAGGCGGAAGTGCAGCTTGGTGAACTGACGCCGGAGGATGTAGCGGTCGAGCTATACATCGGGCTGGTCAATCCGAACGGCGAGATCGTCAAAGGGCGCGCCGAGCCAATGCACGCGCTCAAACGCATCCAGGCTGGCGTGTACCTGTTTGAGACGGACACGCACTGCACGATGAGCGGGCTGCACGGCTACACCGTGCGCGTGCTACCCCAGCACCCCGACGCTGTGACACCGTTCTTGCCCGGCTTCATCAAGTGGGCGGAATAACCGCGTAGTGGTCGCGTAGTGGCGACTTCAGTCGCTCTTCGTGAACGACTGAAGTCGTTACTACGCTGTGATTTTAAGAATACGATCCTTCCCGGCGAGATCGGGGAGAATCGCAACATCGGCTTTGGGGAAAGCGGCTTGGGCGAGCGCCTGGGCCGCTTCGCCTTGCCGCTCGCCGATTTCGATCAACATCAGCCCGCCAGGTTGTAGGCGAGTTTGAGCTTGCGCCAGTAATCGCCGAATCGCGTCCAGGCCGTCTGCGCCGGACAGTAGCGCCAGACGTGGCTCTTGCTGAACGGAGAGGGGCAGCGCGTCCCATTCATCATCGGCGACGTAGGGCGGATTGCTGACGATCAAACCTACCGGTTCGGGCAGCGGCGCGAGCAAATCACCCTCAAGAAACGTGATGCGCTCCGCGACATTGTGCCGTTCCGCATTGGCGCGCGCGACCCGCAGCGCAGCAGGCGAAATATCGGTGGCGTAGAGGCGCAGCGACGGCGCCTGGACCGCCAGCGCCGCAGCAATACAGCCGGAGCCGGTCCCCACGTCCACGGCAACGGCGTCAGGATGCGCCTGCACCCAATCCAGCGCGGCCTCCACCAACGTCTCCGTCTCCGGGCGGGGAATCAACACGTCAGGCGTCACGGTGAACGTCAACCCGAAAAACTCGATCTGCCCGGTGATGTAGGGCAACGGTTCACCGGCAGCGCGGCGTCGCACACTCGTGGCGTAGTCGGCAGCTTGCTGCGGGGTCAGCAGCGCTTCGGGGTGCGCCCACAGATAGACGCGCGGACAGTCCAGAAGATGCGCTAACAGGAGTTCCGCTTCGACGTGGGGGCGGTCGGTGTGGGCGGAGAGGTAGGCGCTGGCCCAACGGAGCACGACGGCGAGATTAGTACTGAGCATACGTCGTTATGCCCTCTTCCGCGCCTCGGCGACGCCCTGCTGAACCAATGCCATAAATTCTTCTTCAGACAATGAATCATAGTCCAAACCTCGCGCTTTAGTCCAGGCGCGTAGATGTTCAATGGTACGGCGTTCCAAATCATCCATATCAGGCTTGATATTTGTCTGTAGTTCCAGGTTTTCGTCTTCCAGATGTAGCAAAATAGCCTCCTGCAAGTTTTGTAAAGTTTCTTCCACTGTTTGTCCCTGTGTTACCACCGCCAGGTTGATGCATTCAGCCACATAACCGTTTTCATCGCCGGGATAAACGACAGCCTGAGCCATACAATGCTTCGCTCTTACGGTCATAACTTTCCGTCAACTCACAATCCGCGCGCGCCGTAAATCCTCCAACAGCATCCGCCGCAGAGGAACGTCGGTGCGCAGCAAGGCGTAGCGCCCGCCGTACTTGCCGGCGAGCGCGCGCAACTCGGCCTGCCAGTCCGCCAGACGGCGCTGGTAGGCATCGAGCGCCGCGCCGTCGACCGTCACCTCGCGCTTGTCGCCGGTTTCGGCATCCACCAGGCGCAGGTCGCCGCGCAGCGTGGGAGCGAGTTCGTCGGGCGTGAGCAGGTGCAGGAGGACGACTTCGTGGCCGCGCCCGGCGAGCGCCGCCAAACCGGCGCGCAAGCCGTCGGGATCGTAGCCGTCGGTGACGAGTAGCGCCAGGCCGGGACGTTGTGCGCGCGCGGCGATATCGCGCAGCGCATCCGCCAGCGGCGTTGCAGCGGAAGGCGTGACCGTAGTACACCACATCTGCCAGCCCGGCAGCAGCCCCCTCCCCCGGCCCGGCCCCCAGAAGGCGTGCGTCGAGTGCAGCGCCGCGCCCCACAGCGCGTCCCCGCCGAGCAGCGCCATCGTCCCGAAGGCCGCCGCGAGCCGCTGTACGGCCGGCCAGCGGGCAGCGTCGCCTTCACCCCAGGCCATGGATGCGCTGCCGTCGAGCAGCACCATCACGGCGAGGTCTTCCTCTTCCTCGTGGAGGCGCACGTAGGGGCGGTCGAGCCGCGCGTAGAGGTTCCAGTCCACCCGGCGGGGATCGTCGCCGGGCGTGTAGTCGCGGTAGTCGGCGAATTCGAGGCCCGCGCCGCGCCGGGTGGAACGCCGCTCGCCCCACGTTCCGCCGCGCTTGCGCTTCCG
>DAOUAQ010000193.1:0-34787 GCA_034433375.1 Anaerolineae bacterium
TTGCCTGACAATGTCGATGTGGTGACGACGCGCTTCACGCCCGGCTTGCTGGACGAGACGGCGGCAATCCGCGAGGCGCTGCGCCGTCCAATCGCCTCTGCGCCGCTGGTAAACCTGGTGAAACCGGGCGACACGGTCGTGATCGCGCACAGCGACATCACGCGGGCCACGCCGAACGCGCGCCTGCTGCCGGTGTTGCTGGCGGAATTGGAAGCCGCCGGCGTCGCGCGCGCGGACATCGCCCTGCTCAACGCGCTCGGCACGCATCGCCCGCAGACGGAGGCCGAGTTGCGCGCGATGTTGGGTGACGCTGTCGTGGAGCGTTACCGCTGCCTTCAGCACGACGGCAACGATGATAATGGGTTGGTTGCGTTGGGCCGTACCCGCTTCGGGCATCCCGTGCGCGTGAACCGCCGCTTTATGGAAGCCGACGTGCGCATCCTCACGGGGTTGATCGAGCCGCACTTCTTCGCCGGGTTCAGCGGCGGGCCGAAGGGCGTGCTGCCCGCGCTCGCGGGCGCGGAGAGTGTCGTGACCAACCACGGACGCGCCATGATAGCCCATCCCAAAGCCACGTGGGGCTGCACCGAGGGCAATCCGATATGGGAAGAGATGCGCGAGGTGGCATTGATGACGCATCCCACGTTTCTGCTCAACGTGACGATCAACGCCGCTGGACAGATGACGGGCATCTTCGCCGGTGAGATGCTGGCGGCGCACGCGGCCGGCTGCGCCTTCGTGCGCGAACACGCTATGGTTCCTGTGAATGCGCCCTACGACATCGTCGTGACGACCAACGGCGGCTACCCACTCGACCAGAACCTCTACCAGACGGTGAAGGGCATCAGCGCCGCCAACGAGATTGTGCGCGAGGGTGGGGCGATCGTCGTGGCGGCGGCGTGCGAGGACGGCATCCCCGACCACGGCCGCTACGCCGCGCTGCTGGCGGAAGGCGGGTCGCCGCAGGGCGTGCTGGACATGCTGGCGCAACCGGGCTTCTCCGCGCCGGATCAGTGGCAGGTGCAGGTGCAAGCGCAAATCCAGCAGCGTGCCGCGGTCTACGTCTACAGCGATGGTCTGACCGACGCGCAAATCCGCGCGGCGCTGTTCGAGCCGTGCCGGGATGTTGGGGAGACGGTAGCGGCGCTACAGACGAAACACGGCCCCCAGGCGCGCATCTGCGTGATGCCTGAAGGGCCGTATTGCAACGCGTATGTGCGTTAGAATGTTTCACAAAAAAAAAGCGCCTCCGTCAATTGGCGGAGGCGCTTTCCAGATCAATAGCAGGCCGGACTTCCGGCAGTTTGTAGCTCAGCTTTTTGCTGGCGGTAGATATTGGTGGCCGAGGGGTAGTAGAGATTCACTTTCTCAATCAATTCCAAGACTTGAATAGGCTTGGACAGGTAATCATCGCAGCCGGCGGCCAGGAAACGCTCGCGGTCGCCGTGCATTGCCGAGGCGGTGATAGCAATCACCGGAATATCCTGGAGGTCCGTGTCGGCTTTGATCCGCCCGACGACTTCCATCCCATCCATCTTGGGCAGCCCGATGTCAAGGAGAACCAGGGGTGGTTTCAGCTCGCGCACCATTTCCAGACCGCTCTCGCCATCCTCGGCTTCAATGATGGAGTAGCCGCGTCGTTCCAACGTTCTGCGGACCAGACGCCGGTTGTGTGGGTTGTCTTCGATGTATAAAACTGTTTTCTGTTCAATCATGCTCGGATCTCATGCAGTGTATTTGTGTCTATTATAGGACAAGCTGTTAGCTTGTCTATCTCGACAGACTAACAGCTTGCCTATCCAACCGAACCCCCGCTATTCAACGTCAACCCGTCCCACACTATAACTATATATAGCATATCATAATCCTTCTGCTATTACGTTTGTGTTATGTGGCAGTTTTGTTGCGGTTGTGTTGGCTGTGATGTTGATTTATTCCGGCAGAATCGCCTCAATGTGCGCCAAAAGGCTGCTGCGATCCAACGCGCCTTTCTCCCAGAGGGAATCGGCCAGCGCAGTCAAGCGGAGGCGTGTGGCAGGGTTGATGTCCTTGGCCGACATTACGATGACGGGAACCTCACGGGTGACTGGCCGTTCGCGCAGCATCTCAAGAAGTTTCTCGCCGGGGATGTCCGGCAGGATCAAGTCGAGGATGATGAGGTCAGGTTTGGCTTGTTCGATGGCCTGTAGCGCTTCTTGCCCAGAGTGCGCCTCATCAATGCGGAAGCGCTGCCGCGCTTGGAACAGGCGGTGCAGCAGTCGCGCGTCAGAAACGTTGTCGTCAATCACCAGGATGCGCAGGCGCTCATCTTCGCCAAAAGTCGTCCCCTCTAACCAACTGGCGCGCTCGGTCGCCGTTTCGGCCTTCTCCGGCTTTTGAGAAAGCTCAATTTTATCGCCGAGCAGCCCTACCATGTGATGGACGAGTTCCTGGCTTCCAAATGAGCCTTTTTGCCAGATGGATTGCGTATGCTGTCGCAGGCGCGACCATTCCTCCGTTGTCAAAGATTTCGCCGAGACGATGACGACCGGGATCTCGGCGGTTCTTGAGTCGGTCTTGAGCTTTTCGAGAATGGAAAAGCCATCTGTGTCTGGGAGCGTCAGATCAAGTACCACCAATCCCGGCTGGCGCTGCCGCACCAGGTCGAGGCCGTCGGCGCCGTTGTGCGCCTCGAACACGCGGTAGTTCTTGTAGCGCAGCAGCAGACGGCGGATGAGGCGGCTGTCGTGCGGGTTATCGTCAATGATGACGATGGTGGTGATTTGCTCGTCAAGCTGTTCCAGTACGGAAACCAAACCTTCCTTAGAGTAGTTGGTCGGTGCGCCGGCAACGGGCGCATCCGGCGCAGCCATTTGCAGATGGAAGGCGTAGCGATCTTCAAGGGCGTGCTTCTCGGCGCTGAAGGTGTGCCCAGAGCAATTGACGACGATGCACTCGTCAGGGCGCATCGTTCCAGCGCCGATGAGCTTCTCCAGCCCGGCGAACGCGACGCTGGCCGCCGGCTCCATCGAATACCCTTCGATCCGCGCGACGCGGCGCATGGCGCGGAAGGCATCGCCGTCACTGACGGCGACCATCGCGCCGCCGTAGCTGTCAGTCGCCTGTTTGAGGATACTGTAGGCCTTGCCCGGATCGCCGGTTGAAAGCACGGTGATGAGGGTATCGGGCTGCACCGGCTCGGCTTTGTCGCGTCCAAGCTGCCAGGCTTTGACCATCGGGGCGCAGCCTTCGGCCTGCACGATGGCGAGTTTGGGGACGCGATCAATCAGTCCCGCCGCGTGGAGTTCGACGAAGCCTTTGAGGACGCCCAACGGTCCAATGCCGCCGGAGACGGCCTGGACGTACCAATTCGGCGCGCGCCATCCCAACTGCTCGACGATTTCCAGGGCGATGGTCTTCATACTCTCTTTGCCGGAGATGGATTTCGCGCCGCCGTCGCGGTAGATGCCGCGCCGGATGGCGAAATCGGCGGCGACCTCTTTAGCTTGATCGTAGGTGCCGGTGATTTTGATGACTTCTGCGCCGTAGAGCGCGAGTTCACGCATTTTCTCGGCGGGGACGCTGCTTGGCAGGAAGACCCAGAATTTGATGCCGGCGCGGGCGCAATAAGCGGCGTAGGCCGCCGCTGCATTGCCGGTGGAGGCCAGCACAAGTTCATCAACGCCCTGCGCTGTGAGTACGCTCGTAGTGAAGGCTGCCTGCCGGTCTTTGAAGGAGCCGGTGGGCTGCCGCCGCTCATCTTTGATCCAGATTTCGCCCTGCGCGCCGTGTCCCAGTTCTCGCTCCAGCCCCCTGGCGCGGGTGAGAGGCGTCCAGCCTTCGCCGCCCATCGTGTTGAAGACGAAATTCTCAGGGAAGGGCAGCAATTCGCGGTAACGCCACAGATCGCGTGGACGTCCTAGGAGTTGAGCCGGCCAAGCGGATGACAGCGCCGCGAGGTCGTAGCGCGCATCGAGCCAACTTCCACCACAAGCCGTGCATGTGCTAGTAAAGAGGTTTGCCGGCATGGTGTGCCCACATTCCAGACATTTCACGGATGTGAACAGCGTTTTCATTAGCTTACCTCCTGGTCCGGCAAATGTTCCAGCCAGTCTTTTGATGAAGACAAAAGACTGACCTGGCTATTTGGGGGATCAATGCCCAAATTTTACTCGCTTTTTCAGCGGAGTAAAACAAAGTGCAACGCACTTCATCATCCGTGCGTTGCACTCTGATTGCGGGATCTGTTACGCGAATGTCGGAAGATGGACCGTGAAGGCGCTGCCCTCGCCGGGTTTGCTGCGCACACTGAGCCTGCCTTTGTGCATTTCGACCAACAACCGCGTGATGGACAACCCCAGACCGGTCCCTTCGGCGCGGCGGGTGAAGGAACCATCCACCTGGCGGAAACGCTCGAAGACGGCTTCCAGGTCTTTCTCGGCGATGCCGATGCCGGTGTCCTGCACCGCGATGCAGACGTCGTTGTTGTCCTGGTAAGCGCGCAAAGTCACGCCGCCGCTCTCGGTGAATTTGAAAGCGTTCGAGATCAGGTTGTTCAAGATTTGGTTGATGCGCACCGGATCGGCATTGATGGGCGGCAATCCTTCTTCGGCGCTGACGTTGAAACTCAAGGCGCTGTTGATAAACAAGCCGGCGTTGTTGTTCTTGACGGTGTCGAGGAGCGCCGCCACATCCATTTGTTCCAGATGCAATTCCACCCGCCCGGCCTCGATCTTCGCCAGGTCGAGGATGTCATTGATGAGATTGAGCAGGTGTTTGCTGTTGGTGTCAATGGATCGCATATCCTCGTAGCTCTCCTCCGACACCTCGCCTTCGAGGTCCATCAGCAAGAGCTGGATATAGCCGATGATCGAGTTTAACGGTGTGCGTAGCTCGTGGCTCATGTTCGCCAGGAACTCGCTCTTCAGGCGATCCACCTGGCGGCTTTCCTGGAAGAGGCGCGCGTTTTCGATGGCGGTGGCAATCTGCCCGGCGAGAGTGGTCTGGATGGCGACATCCTCACGGGTGAAGCGACCGACCTGGTCCGCCTGCACGTCCAAGACGCCGAGAACGCGCTCGCCGACGATCAGCGGGACGGCCAATTCCGCGCGGGTTTCGGGGAGTAGCGGGTTGGGAAGGAAGTCCGGCGCAGCCTGCACGTCATTGACGATAACGCCCTCACGGGTACGGAAGGCGCGCGCGACCAGCGAGGTCGCGCTGTCGGCGGCGATCTTCCAGCCCTGGGCTTTCATTTGCGCGCCGGCCTCGCCCGCGCCAGAGGCCAGAACAAGGAATTCTCCGGTTTCGTCAATGAGATAGATGTGCGCGTGGTAGAGGCCGAAGTTGGTCTTGGTCAACTCGACGACTTGAGCGAGCAGCCGGTCGGGGTCGAGGATGGTGGCGGCGGCTGTACCCACTTCTGCCACGGTTTGTAGTTCCGAGGCGCGCTTCTGAATTTCAGCCTGAGCCTTCTTCATCTCGGTGATGTCGGCATACGCCCCCAGAACGGCGTAGGCTTCACCTTGCTCGTTATAGAGAGGGAGTTTACTCGTGCGTAGCCAGATTAAGCCACCATCTGGTGTGCTCTGGGGTTCCTCGTAGTCAATCTTGGACTCGCCGGTGTCTATGACGTGGCGGTCGTCGGCCTGATAGAGCGCCACCTGATCTTTCCACGGCATATCGTGGTCGGTCTTGCCGATGACCTGCTCCTGTGAAGCAAAGCCGGCATCGTGCGCGAAGTTGGTGTTGCAGCCCAGGTAGACCAGGTCCTTGTCCTTCCAGAAGATGGATTCCGGCAGGCTGTTCATCACAATCTCCAGCATCCGCCGCGACTCGCGCACCGCCGCCTCTGCTGCCACGCGGTCGGTAATGTCAATGCCCATGCCTACGACGTAGGTCTTGCCCTCAATTTCAGCGCGCTTCCCGGTGAGATAGTAAGGTATGCGTTCACCGCTCTTCGCTGCGAGGTGCGCTTCAACCTCAGCTTCCCCTTCGAGGAAAACTTTCTGGATGCGTTCAGCGACGGTCGCGCGGTCTTCCTCAGCAATCGGACCGAGCGCGCCGATCACAGTTAATTCTTCAGGAGTGTAGCCGGTCACGACAATGTAGCGGTCATTCCATCGAATCAGATTCGCTTGCGCGTCTACAACGTAGAAGATGCCTGGCAAACTGTTGATGACGGCTGCAGAGAAATCGCGCTCTTGCAGAATTGCGGTCTCGGCGCGTCTTCGTTGAAATGCACTGATAATAGTTTGACCTACCATCTTGAGTGCATTGATTTCTTCCGCGCTCCATTCTCGCTCCCCACGTACAGAGTCAAATCCCATAAACCCGACCACCGAACCGCCAAAGACCATCGGCACGGCGAGCAGCGATTTGATCTCACCCTCTGCAAAGATTTGCTTTTCAGCCGACGCCTCGTCTGGCAAGTCCGCAACTCTCGGCAGGTAGATAATTTGATCCATACGGGTGATGTGTTCGGTAAACCATGGCAGGGTGGTAACCGGCATGTCCTGCAAATCCTGGATTTGCGCCGCAATACCCGGCGCACACCACTCGTGCGTATTGGTCATGTGGGCTTTGTCATCGGAGAAAATAAACACATAACTGCGATCAGCGTCGGCGAACCTGCTGATTTGTTCCAGAGTGCGGTCGATTTCTGCATCAATCTGGCTGCCGCTGGCATTGACAAAGGCGGCTGACACTTCCGCAACCAACCGATCGAATTCGGCGCGCCGCCGGATGAGGGCTTCAGCGCGCTGTTGCGCCTCAAAGAGTTGCGCGTTCTGGAGTGAGCTGGCGACTTGCCCGGCAAGGGTGGTTTGGATGGCAACATCCTCACGGGTGAAGCGACCGACCTGATCTGACTGCACGTCCAAGACGCCGAGGACTTGCGCGCCGACGATGAGCGGGACGGCCAACTCCGAACGTGTGTCAGGAAGCAGGGGGTTGGGGAGGAAGTCGGGCACGGCGCGCACGTCGTTGGCGATGACGCCCTCGCGGGTGCGGAAGGCGCGCGCCACCAGCGAGGTCGCGCTGTCGGCGGCGATCTTCCAGCCCTGGGCTTTCATTTGCGCGCCAGCCTCGCCCGCGCCAGCCGCCAGAACGAGAGATTCTCCGAGTTCGTCAATGAGGTAGATGTGGGTGTGATAGAGGCCGAAGTTGGACTTGGTCAGTTCGACGACCTGCGCCAGCAGCCGGTCGGGTTCCAGGATGGTGGCGGCGGCGGTGCCGACTTCGGCGACCGTTTGCAGTTCCGACGCGCGCTTCTGGATTTCGGCTTCAGCCTGCTTGCGTTCGGTGATATCGCGTACCGTCGCCTGTACGAAAGTCTGGCCGCCGTACTCTACCCGGTTGAGCGCAACTTCTGCGTCGAACGGAACGCCGTCATAGCGTATGTGTTGCCATTCGAAGAATTGCAACGTACCGTCAAGCGCAGCCATGATTTTTTCCTGTGATGCCTCCCGCGAGTTGCGGCCATCAGGTTGCGTCTCTGGAGAGAAGCGTGCAGGAGATTGATTTAAAATCTGGTCGCGGGTGGTGCCGAATATTTCCAATGTTTTGGCATTACAGTCCGCAAATTTGCCGCCGCTCATGGTGAAGATAGCGTCTTGCGCGTTGTCAAACAAAACTCGGAACTGGATTTCGTTGGCGCGGGCCAGGGCCTCGGCGCGTCGTTGCTGCTCAAAATGCTCCGCGTTCTGGAGCGAGGTGGCAATCTGCCCGGCCAATGTGCCAAAGGTATCCCGTTCAACCTCGGTGAAACGCCCGGCCTGATCGTCTTGCAGGTCAAGCACGCCTAGGACGGTGTTGCCGGCGACCAGAGGGATTGATAACTCAGAACGGGTTTGCGGCAGCAACGGGTTGGGCATAAAGTCGGATTCAAGGGTGGTGTCGGTGACAAGGATTGTGCCGCGCGAACGGGCTGCGCGGGCGACCAGGCTTTTCTCTGCATTCAGGAGGATGCTGTGTCCACGTTCCCGCAGCACTCGTCCAACCTCGCCGGAGCCGGTCGCCAGCTTCAGGACGTTTGTGTTTTCATCCAGAAGATAGACGTGGGCGTGGTAGAGGCCAAAACGGCTCTGAATCAACTCAACGACTTCCTGCAGCAGTTGCTCTGGATCAAGAATTGTGCCCAGCCGGCGGGCGATGTCGGCGGCCGTCCGCAACTGGTTGGTGAAGATGCCCATCACTTCGGTTTGATCAGTGATGCGTTGCAACAACTCGCTGTTTTCGAAGAGGATGGTGACCTGGTCTGCCATCGTTTGGAAGAGAGCCGTGGTGCTCGGATTAAAGCGACCTGGGGTGCGGTCTTGGGCATCCAATACGCCGATGACTTTGCCCTCGCGCTTCAGGGGTACAACCAACTCGGAGTGTGTGTCGGGCAGCAGGGGGTTGGGCAAGAAGTTGGGATCCGCCTTGACGTCATCCACCAGGATAGCTTCACCGGTGTGGATGGCTCGCGTGACCAGGGCGGTGGTATCCAACGCGATGTGGTGTTTGCGTTGGAGGAGCTGACGGCCGGCGTAGCCGGTGGATTGGCGCAGTACAGCGGCTTGTTGGGCTTCGTCTACCATGTAAACTTGGGCGTGATAGAGATCGAACTGGTCGCGGATGAGGTTTACCACCAGGTCGAGGAGTTCGTCGGGGGTGGCGTGTTCGCTGGCGGCGAAGGTGACGCGCTGGCTGGCCTCGAGTTCTTTGGTGCGCTCTTCCAGTTCCACACCACGGGTTTGTACTGTCTGCAACAGGCCGCCGACCTGCTCGGCCATTTGGTTGAATGCTTGGCCCAAGACGCCGATCTCGTCCGCACTCTCAACACGGACTCGCTGTTCCAAATTGCCACTGGAGATAGCCGCCGCCGCATCGGTGAGTACAGCGATGGGGGCGGTAATGCGTCTGGTCATTAACCAAGTGGCGACACTGAGCAAAATGGCAATCGTCACAATTAGGATTAGGGTGAATTGCCAAAAGTTGCGCGACTGCCCAAGCACTTCGGTTTCTAATTGTTGGACAATCACACCCCAATCGTGGTCCGTTTTTTCGATATAAGCGATCCACCGTTGCCCGTTCTCATCCGTGTAATTAATAATCCCTTGGGTACCCGCGCGCAAAGCTTGAACGGGGAACGTTGTGCTGAGGTCGCGTAATTCTGCCGCATAAGCCGGATCAGGATGAGCAACTACGGTGTTCATCTCATCGACAATGTAGGCGAAACCGCTTTCCCCAATTTTCTGCGCATTTACTTCTTTCGTAATGTCAGCCAGTTCACTAACGATGGAACCTACCCCAATGATATCGCCGGCTGCGTTACGAATTGGGGCTGCCATATTCAAGGCTGGATTGCCAGTGGTACGGCTGACCAGGCTTTGAAACTGTACTGGTTTGCCGGATACCGCGCCTTGATACCACAGCCGATCGCTATAATCTCTGTTCTTTTGATCGTCATTGCGGGCGATGTTGAATCCATTAAGATCAGTGGTGTTGACCAGAAAAAGGTGTGGATGGGCAGCAGCCACAAGCTCTAGGATAGGCTTTTGCCGTGTGGGATCGAGGCTGATAATATCAGGCAGGGTAACCAATTGCTTCAAAGTCTGGATATTGAGTTGCAGCTAGGTAGAAACGTTAGCGTTGAGTGAATGGGCTGCTGCTGCGAGTTCGTTCTCAGCATTCAGACGAAGAATTCGGTCGGCGCGATACCCGAAGAATAGTCCGGTTCCTGCGACTAACGGGAGAACGATTAACAAGATGAGTAGGGTTGTCCGGACGCGTAGGCTGCGAAAAAATGGTCTGCGCTCGGAAGAAACCAGTAGATTTTTAGGTTCTTGCCTCATTATTGATTAGCTCCTTTATTATAGAATCCAAGTTGCCACTTGCACATTCAAACTGTAATGGGACCCGGATGACTCGGATTTTTGGGATCAAAACAGGAGAAAAATCCGTGTACTCCGTGGAAATCCGCGTCCTATATCCTGAAACCAGAGCCGGTAGCACCTTGGGTTATAGAGTAGTCTAGATTGACTGTGCATACAGATAACGTGTACTCACTATTTACCCCGACAGAATCGCCCGCATCACCATTGCTAAAAACTGGTATTTCGATCCAAAGGTTTGTTTTTAGTATATACGCAATTGGTCTGTGCGTCGTTACCGTCGTGTGACTATTCGCTTACAAATCGAGCGGCGACGTTAATCGTCCGACCAATCCCACCAGCGTATCGAGGCCTACCGGTTTCTCTAGGAAAAGATCGGCGCCAACCTCTTCGGCGATATCGCCGTACCAGGTTTCTCCGGTAATCATCACCACGTGGGTTTTGTTTTTCTGGAGTTGCGTGCGTTTTGCGCGGACTAGATCGGTGCTTTTCTCTGCTCCCAAATGAATATCGCAGAGTAACACATCAAAGCGGTTTTGATCGAGCAAATCGTGGGCCTCGGTGAGCATCCCGGTGGCTGTGACATCGTAGCCTACCCGGGTCAGCGCGCGGCTGTAGAGGCGGCGCAAGTCGAGATTGTCCTCAATGATCAGAACGCGCGGCGTGGGGGCATCGTTTTGCATGGTGTTGGTCACAATGTCGCGGATTTGTTTGACGGTAAAGGGTTTGTCCACAAAGGTCAGTAAGTTCAAGCCGGCGGCTTCTTTCCGCAGCTCGCTCGTGCCATAGGCCGTCATCAAAATAACGTGCATAGCCGGGGCAATACCCTGGATCGCTTTCACCAAATCCAATCCATTCATCCGTGGCATACTGTAATCGGTGATCAGCAAGTCATAAGGTTGGCGTTCAATTTTGTGTAGGGCATCCAGGCCATTAGTGCAGGTATCAACGGCATAAGCGTCGCCCAATCTTTCCAGGCTGGCCGACAAGGTCAACACCACAGCCGGGTCATCGTCCACAATCAGCACACGTTTGGTTTGCATGTCTGTTCGTCTCTCGACCGGCACTACGGCTATGCTCGCAGGCTCTCGTGTACTGCCAGAGTTTCCAGGGCTACATCGCGGATCTCTGTGAGTTTGACGGGTTTGTTCAGCACCCGCTGAATTGCTGCTGCGGCGGATGGTTCCTGGATCAGGTCATGGCTGTAGGCCGTCATCATGATGATACCTGTGCCAGGATATTGCTGCCGGATTTGCGCGGCCAGTAACACCCCGTTCAAATCGGGCATCTTGTAATCGGTCACCAGCAGATCATAGGGGTGTTCTTCGAAGAGTTTGAGCGCCTGTAGCCCGCTCATGGTGACTTCGACTTCGCAATGCGGGAGCTTTTCCAGTCCCTCGCGCAGAGTAAAGGCCACGAACTCTTCATCATCTACGATCAGAATGCGCCGTTTAGGTGTGTTCTTGGCGTCTACATCGAGGGATTCATCAGGCGCAGACGATGATGGGAGCTTGATGGTGAAACAGGTCCCCTGACCGGGGTGGCTCTCCACTTCGATTTTACCCGCGTGGGCTGCAACAATGTCGCGCGCCAGGGTCAATCCCAATCCCAAACCGCCATGGGGACGGGAAGGCGAATCATCCAATTGTTGGAAGGGTTGAAAGAGTCGCGTCATATCGTCTTCCTCAATACCAATGCCGGTGTCGCTGATTGCCAGGTTGATCCAACCTGCTTCTGACCAAAGTTGCACGGTAACATGACCGCCGGGTGGCGTAAATTTGAAGCTGTTCTCGACGAGACACTCGATCGCCAGTTGCAACTGCTCGGCATCTCCGATACTATAAGGGAGTCCCATGGGCATGTCAAGTCTGAACGTCACCCCGATTTCGGCGGCTGTGGCGCGCTGCGTCTCGGCCATTTGGGCGACAATTGCCGACAGGGCAATGGGGTGTTTGACAGATTGGCGGGCCTTGACTGCGAGTAGTGTGCTGATGCGAGTCACCATCTTTTTCAGTTCCTGGGCGCGATTGACGATGATAAACATAGCCTCTTCTTGTTCCGGCGTCATAGTTCCCAGTTCGCCGTTGTACAACAAGTCGGCATATCCCATCAAGACCGCGAGTGGGGTGCGCAGTTCGTGGGATACGTTGCGGATGAAGGCGTTGTGTATCTCGTCGAGATCAGACGCTGCCCTCTGCTGTGGATGTTCGCTCGGGTGTTCGCCGTTCGGTCCGGACTTTATCATTATCCTCTCCATCGTGAGATTCGTGCTTCCATAACCAAAATGGGTCAGGTAATGATACAATACCACAGACCGGTTAGAAGGACGTTAGGGTTATGTGGCAGATGTGTGGCAGATGTGTTGGCGCAAAGATGAAACGTATTATGTATCTTTGACTGTATAGCCTACCCCGCGTACAGTCTGGATAATATCCGTGTCTCCTGTCGCCTCCTTGATTTTTTGGCGGATGCGATAGATGTGATAGCGGATAATATCGCGGGCTTCCCATACCTCGGTGGCATATCCTTGCGCTTCGCGCAGTAATTCCTGTGGCGGAATGACACGCGGGGCTTCGCTAATCAAATAAGCAAGTATATCGAATTCGGTGGGACTTAACTCCAGTAACTTCCCGTCCATAGTGATGACGTGGCGGGTCAGATCAACGATCAGGCGGCCTCTTTGCATAAAGCGGTTGTGTTCTGCAGCCGGTTGGCCGGCCGCTGAGGGAGGATTGACGCCCATCGCCGACCGTGCAACAGGGGCCGGGGGGCCAGCCTCCCCGATCGTCGCGCGTACATCCGCCAGCGTACTGCTCAAGTGATGCTCTAATTGCCACAGCAGCGCCCGTTGCCGTTTCTTCTGGAGCCGGTTGAGCAGCCCCACGCGGATGCTCTCGCGCAGTTCAATGGTCTTGCAGGGCTTGAAGAGATAATCGTGCGCGCCCTGCCGCAGCGCCTCGACGGCTGATTCGAGCGAGCCATGCCCGGTGAGCATAATCACCACCGTATCAGGCGATTGCGCGCGCAACTCTCTCAAGACCTGTGTGCCGCTGACGCCCTTCATCATCAAGTCAACCAACGCGAGGTCGAACTCTTCCTGTTCGATGTACTTCAGGGCGGCCTCTCCGCTATCCACTGCGGTGACCTGATACCCATCGTGCTCTAATAGCTCTTTCAGGAAGAAGCGGATGCTGGCTTCATCATCTACAACCAGTATCTTGGTGATGGCTCCCATTTCCATATTTTAACCCTTTTCGCTGCCGTTTACAAAGACGTTTGTGTTACAGTTGAATGACGGCGCAAAGACGTTGCGATGACAACATGTGCCTTTGGGCATGGCTACGAGGAGGTCTCCAGAGGCAGCAAGATCGTGACGGTGGTTCCATGACCCAATTCGCTAGTCACCGAAATTTGCCCGTGATGCGCTTCAATTATACCATAACTGATGGATAGCCCTAATCCTGACCCGTGCGGTTTGGTGGTGAAGAATGGCTCAAACAGACGCGCCTGCGTTTCAGCCGACATGCCGCCCCCGGTGTCGCCAAATTCGATGCCGATTGTGGTCGGGTTGAGCATCGTGCGGATGGTGAGGGTTCCCCCGCCGGGCATAGCGTCAATCGCATTGAGCACCAGGTTCAGGAAAACTTGTTTGAGATGGGCGGAATTGGCTGTCACCGGCGGTAGGTTGGGCAGCCAAAGACATTCGACCGTGACTTCACTGTGCTGCAACTGTTTCCCGGCCAATTCCAACACACTTTCGAGCGTTTGATGCAGGTCAATAGCAGCTTGTTCTTGACTGGAAGGCCGGTAGAAGTCGCGCACGCGGCGCACGATGACGGCAATGCGCTCGATCTCATCCTCGGCGACATCCAGATAACGGCTCATTTTGGCCGGACGTATATCGCCTTCCAACTCTTCTTTCGCCAGAGTGAGACATCCTTGAATGGATTGCAGAGGATTGTTGATTTCGTGCGAGATGGAGGCAATCAGTCGCCCTAACGCCGCCATCTTCTCACTCTGGATCAGTTGCGCCTGCGCTCTGCGGAGCATCTGGAGCTGATCAATAAGCTCCTGGTACAGATGCGCGTTGTCAATAGCGATGGCGGCGGAACTGGCTAACGCCTGGAGGAGTTCCAGATCGTGGTTGTCGAACACGCCGTTCACCTTGTTGATGACTTCGATGACGCCGATGACGCGGTCTTTGGTGATGAGCGGCACTGCCACCAACGAACGCGTCGTGACAGAGGTCAACGCATCAATGACGCTGTAGAAGCGCGGATCCGCTTGAACATTTTCCACTCGCACTGGCTGCTTATTCCGCATGATCCAACCGGCAATCCCTGAATCCAACGCGATGTGTTTTCCAAATAGGACCGAAAAAGCAGAATCGGTCGCCACAGCCGCGAAGACAAGATCATTATTCGCGGGATCATGCAACAGCACCGACGCATCTTCGGCTTCCAGCAGGGTGTTGATTTGGATCATGGTTTGTTGCAACACCGTGTTCAAGTCCAGATTTGAGGCCAGAGCGTGCGTAGCTCTGTTCAAAGCCGCCAATTCGCGGGCGTGGCGTTGTGTTTGGGTATAGAGACGCGCGTTTTCCAGAGCCACCGCGGTTTGGTTAGCCAGAGTTTGGAGTAATTGCTGGTCGGTCGCGGTGAAGTGGTTCGCCTTGACACTCTCAACATTCAAAGCGCCGATGACCCGCTCATCAATCTTCATCGGCACACACAATTCTGAGTATGGGATGATGGCCGTGTCCGGGTAGGGTAAATAGCGGGCATCCTGCGTCACATCGGGGATATTCAACGCCTGCCCGCTGCGCGCGACAGCGGCGACGATACTGCGCGGGCTATCCAGCGCCAAACGATAGGTTACAGCTTTGAGCACACCCTCATTCAGATAATAACGCAGCACAAGCCCATTCGTTGGTTGGTCTACCAGGCTGAAACCGGCCAGTTCGAAATCAATCACTTGGGCTGCAATTTCCAGGGCGCGTTGGATAATCGTCGCCTCGTCGTGGAGCAGGGTTTGATTCCAACCCAGTTCATGGACGGCCTGCAGATGTCTCTCCAGTCGCCTATGCTCGTATGCGTTCTGAGCATCGCGGAGCGCTTCTGCGGCGGCGTGATCCCGCGCCTCCGTGGCCTGGCGTAATTCGCGTTTCAGGGCAATGCGATTGCCTGCGTTTTGCAGCACGGTCGCCAGCGCCGCCGTCTCTACCGGTTTGAGAATGACATCGGTGGCCCCGGCGCGCAGTGCCGCAATGACCATCTCCATATCGTCAGGGGCGCTGAGCAAGACGACGACCGCTGCTGGATCGTAGTCATGGATCTCTTTCAACATGGCGAATCCATCACTGTCGGGTGGGTGCGTATCTGCCAGGACGAGGTCTGGTTGTTCCTTGACGTAAAGCTGGAAAACTCTTGCCTCTCCTGTAACGGTGATGACATCATATCCCGCCGCCGTCAGATCTGCGGATAGCGCCTGCAAGAGGTGTTCATCGTTGCCGGCGCAGAGCACTTTCGCTGCTACTGGCATAGTATCTCCTTCGAGTGAGCCTGGGATCAAGTCTCCAATTTACCACAAAGACACCAGGACACAAAATCTGAGCATCCGAAGCCGGACTACTTGATGCCTGACTTTTTAGTTGACTTTTCGTTATACTCCGCTATAATGCTTCCACTTATGTCACGGCTGGCAAGTCAGAGTCGAAAGCGCTGAGACAAAGAGTCTCAGTCGCTTGTTTTTTGTTGCCTAAGACTGGGTTGTAGGGGGTAATGTATGAATCGTGACGAACGGATAACGGAAGCACGCACTTTTAAGGTTCTACGTATTAGCCTGGCTTCACCAGAAGACATTATGTCTTGGTCCTATGGTGAGGTCACCAAGCCGGAAACTATCAACTACCGTCGGCTGCGCCCAGAGAAAGATGGGCTTTTTTGTGAAGCAATCTTCGGTCCTACACGTGATTATCAATGTTATTGTGGCAAATACAAGGGGATCCGCTACCGGGGCATCATCTGCGATAAGTGCAGCGTCGAAGTGACGCGCAACTCCGTCCGCCGTGAACGGCTAGGGCACATTTCACTGGCGGCCCCGGTGGCGCACATCTGGTACACCCGCCGTATCCCCAGTCATTTGAGCATCCTTCTCGATATCAGCAAGCGCAACCTCGACCGTGTCCTGTATTTCGCGCAGTACGTCGTCACCTACGTGGACGAAGAAGCGCGCCAGCGCGCGCTGAAGCGTATTGATGAAGAAGAACGGATGCGAATGGCGACGATGGATGATGCAGCGACGACGCGCATCGGCGAATTGGAAGGCCGTATGGCGCAAGAGCGCAAGCAGGTCGCGGCGAATGAGGAAAGCATCAAGGCCAAATTTGAAGATGAGCTGAACACCCGGACGGAGAAAATCCTCGGCGAAGCGAAGCGACTCCGGGATCGTCTTGATGGGATGATGGGCCGTCAGGCTACAGAATCCATTCTCTTCACTGCGACCGACACCGTGATCGTTGAGTCTGAAGAAATCGTCAGCCGTGAGCACTATGCTTTGCTCAATGCTGTCGCGCAGGATGCTTTGGATGCCCTGGAACTGGAATTGCACCAGCGTGAAACTGAGGCGCTGAAACCGGTTGTCGTGGAAACGGCAGCCAAAGGCCCCGATATTCAGGGCGACATCCAGCACGTGCGTGAAGAACTGCAAGAGAAAACGACCATCATTCGCAACCACTACGATGACTTGCGTGAAGAACTGCTCAGCCTTGCCGAGCGCCAGTTCTTCAACGAGCAGCGTTATCGTGAGTTGCGCCAACGGTGGGGACAGGTCTTCCGGGCCGGGATGGGCGCGGAAGCGGTTCACGAACTGCTCACCGGCTTGGATTTGGAGACGATGGCCGAAGAATTGTGGCACGAAGTGCGCTTCGGTCGTTCGGCGCAGCGGCGCAAGAAGGCAACCCGCCAATTGCGGGTGGTCGAGGCGCTGCGCAAGAGCCATAACAAGCCGGAGTGGATGATCCTCACCGTGCTGCCCGTGCTCCCGCCGGAATTGCGCCCGATGGTGCAACTGGACGGCGGACGCTTTGCCACCTCTGACCTGAACGACCTTTATCGCCGGGTCATCAACCGCAACAATCGCCTCAAGCGTCTCCTGGAGTTGGGGGCGCCTGAAGTCATCATCAACAACGAAAAGCGCATGTTGCAGGAGGCCGTGGACAGCCTTATTGACAACAGTCAGCGCGGTAAAGCGATGAGCCGCCGGGGCCGCCGCCAGCTCAAATCCCTAAGCGATATGCTCAAGGGGAAGAAAGGTCGCTTCCGCCGCAACCTGCTCGGTAAGCGCGTGGACTACTCCGGGCGTTCGGTGATTGTCGTTGGCCCGGACCTCCAAATCCACCAGTGCGGTCTGCCCAAGACGATGGCCCTGGAACTCTACCGTCCCTTCATCATCCAACGGCTCGTGGAGTACAACTACGCCACGAACGTCAAGGCTGCCAAGCGCCTCATCGAGCGCCAGCGCCCCGAAGTGTGGGAAGTGTTGGAAGAAGTCATCCAGGATCGCCCGGTGATGCTCAACCGCGCGCCGACGCTGCACCGCCTGGGCATCCAGGCTTTTGAGCCGCTGCTGGTCGAAGGCAAGGCCATCCAACTGCACCCGCTGGTCTGTTCCGCCTTCAACGCCGACTTCGACGGCGACCAGATGGCTGTGCATGTGCCCCTCTCGCGCAAAGCCGTCGAAGAGGCGCGCAAGCTGATGTTAGCGTCGCGCAACTTGCTCAAGCCGGCGGATGGGCAACCCATCATCGGCCCGTCCAAAGATATGTGCATGGGCATCTATTATATGACGATGGGACTGTCAACGGCTACCGAACCGGTGAAAGTCTTCGCCGACCTGGACGAGGTCGAAATGGCCTATGCCCTGGGAACCGTTGAAATTCACGCTCGCATCAAAGTGGCTCAGGTCTACGATCACCGCACTGCGCCGCAACAGATGATCGAGACGACAGTGGGCCGCGCGCTCTTCAACCGTATCGTGCCGGATCCGCTGCGTTACATCAATAAGCCGCTGGATAAGGGCGATCTGCAAGATCTCATCGCGGTGTGTTACCGCAAGATGGGGCCAGAGGCTGCCGTGGACTTCGCCGACGCTATCAAGACGATGGGCTTCCGCTATGCCACCGTTTCCGGCGTCACGATCTCCGTGTATGATCTCACCATCCCCAAGGAAAAAGAGGATATTCTGGCCGGCGCGACGCGTGAAGTCAGCGAAATTGAGCGGCAATACCGGCGCGGTCTGCTGACCGAAGAGGAGCAATACAACCGCACCATCGAAATCTGGTCGCAGGCGCGCGATTCCGTCTCCAAGGCCGTCTCCGCCCACCTGGACCCCGATGGCCCCATCGCCGTGATGGCGCGTTCCGGCGCTTCCAAGGGTGGCTTCGGCCCCATCGCGCAGCTTTCGGGTATGCGCGGTTTGATGGCCGACCCGTCGGGGCGCATCATCCCGCTGCCCATTCGCTCTAACCTCCGCGAAGGGTTGAATGCGTTGGAATACTTCATCTCCACCCACGGCTCGCGCAAAGGTCTGGCCGATACCGCGCTGCGCACGGCGGACGCCGGCTATCTGACGCGCCGCCTGGTGGATACCGCGCAGGACATCATCATCAATGCCGTTGATTGTGGCACGCGCACCGGCATCTGGATTCGCCGCAAGGACAACATCGGCGGGCAGCCCATCACCGTGCGTTTGTTGGGACGCACGGCCGCTGCAGCGGTGCTCCATCCGCAGACCGGCGAGGTCATTGTGGATAAGGGCGAGGAAATTGATGAGGATGCGGCGGAACTGATCAACCGTCTTGAAGTCGAAGAAGTCTACGTGCGCTCGCCGATGACGTGCGAACTGGAACACGGTATCTGCGCGATGTGCTATGGCCGCGACCTGGGCCGCGGTGGCCTTGCCAGGATTGGGACGGCGGTGGGCATCATCGCTGCGCAGTCCATCGGCGAACCCGGCACGCAGCTCACCTTGCGTACCTTCCACACGGGTGGTACGGCTTCGTCGAGCGGCGACATCACGAGCGGTCTGCCGCGCGTCGAAGAGCTGCTGGAAGCCCGCAAATCGCCCAGGGGCGAGGCCGAAATCGCCGATCTATCCGGCGTTGTCCATGTCATCCGCGAAGGGGATGCGGTGTCGGTCTCTATCGTTGATAGCCAGATCAAGCGCGCGAGCTACGACATCCCGGCGGACTGGGAAATCTTCGTCGAAGACGGAGATACTGTCAACCAGAACGATATGCTGGCGCGCAGCCAGACTGAAACAGGGAAGGAACTGCGGGCAAAGGCGCGCGGACGCATCACGCGCGACGGTCAGGATCTCATCCTCATCTACGAAATCCGCGATGAGCACGAGTATGATGTCCCGCTGTCAGCGCGGCTTCTCGTCGCCGAGGGCCAGCAGATCGAGTCCGGCACGCAGTTATACGAAGGTGTGCCCAACCCGCACCGCATCCTGCAGGTGCAGGGCCGCGACGCGGTGCAGGTGCACTTGCTCAGCGAAGTGCAGCAGGTGTACCGCTCGCAAGGCGTGAACATCAGCGACAAGCACTTCGAGATCATCATCCGCAAGATGCTCAGCCGCGTGTTGGTGACGGAATCAGGCGACACCGAATTTCTGCCTGGTGATCTGGTAGATCGCGTGCAGTTCGAGCACACGAACCAGCAACTCGTATCGGAGGGCAAGGCCCCCGCGCGGGCGCGCCAGGTGCTCCTGGGACTGACCAAGGCCGCGCTGGCAACCGACTCTTTCCTGTCAGCCGCGTCATTCCAGCACACCATCAAAGTGCTCTCGAACGCCGCCGTGCGCTCCGACGAGGATATGCTCTACGGGCTGAAGGAAAACGTCATCATCGGCAAGCTCATCCCGGCCGGCACCGGCTATCGCGGTGACATCGAAGGCTCCGACGGCCCCATTGACGAGTACGAAGGCGTCGCCGTGGAGAAGGAATTGCCCAAGGGCACGCTGTTGAGTGAAGAAGAAGAGGAGCCGGAACCCTTCCTGCTCTCTGATCTGCAGCAGCCTTTCCGCATTTGAGCGAATGTGGCGCGGTCGGAGACCGGCCACGGCCAATGTGATCCATAATCAAAGGGGCGACGAAAGAAGTCGCCCCTTTTTGCAACCCCGCCAACACTCCTGCGTATACAAACTAGGAATTATAAATATGGAAGAAGAATGGTTGTTGTTGGCCCAACGCGGAGAGGAAGAGGCCGTCAACCGTCTGGTAACGAGTTACCAGCAGCCGGTCTTTAATTTGTGCTACCGCATGTTAGGTGAGTACACCGAAGCGGAGGATGCTGCCCAAGAGGCGCTCGTCAAGGCGGTGCTGCATTTACATTCCTACGACCCTGAACGCCCCTTCAAACCCTGGCTGCTGCGCATCGCCTCCAACGAGTGTATTGATCGCATACGACGGCGCAAACCGACAGTATCGCTGGATGGCATGGGCGATGACGGCGCCTGGGAATGGCAGGCCGGGCATAGCCCCAATCCAGAAGCGGAAATGTTACAACACGAACGACAGGTTCAAATTCGTGAATTGCTGGCGGGCCTTCCGCCGTTGGATCGAACCATTATCACCTTGTTTTATTGGGAAGGGTTATCGTATACGGAGATAGGCGAGGCGACCGGATTGAGTATTTCGGCGATCAAATCCCGACTTTTCCGCGCCCGCCGGATTATGGCGCAACTTATTGTAGAGGAGGGCGTATATGCCGCGTGATCCGATGAATGATATGCATGGCGAAGCCTGGTGGATGCGCGCGCTGGATGGAGAGCTTACCCGCGAGGAGCAAAAAGATTGGCAGGCGCACCTGTCGCAATGTTCAGCCTGCCAACGGGAGTGGGTGGCGATGGCGCAGGTTGATCTCATCCTGCGCACGGCTGCGCCGCCCCCGCTGCTCGCCGATGATTTCACCGCGCGCACCGTGACGATGATCACCCACAAACAAAAACTGCGTCACATGCTGCGTTTTGTGGTGGGGTTTCTGATCGTCGCGCTGGTGGCCTGGATAGGCTTCAGCTATTTTGACGCGACCCTGGCCTCACTTGTCAGGGCCGCCACCGTGCTGATTTCAGGCCGCCAGATCCTTTTTGCCGCTTTTATGCGTACTCTAGTCGGGTTGGCGATCACGGTCAAAACGTTTTTGCCGCTGATTATGGGGATAGCTGCGGCGTTGTTCTTGTTCCTGACGCCGAACAGCGTGCTTGCCACCGTGATGGTGGCGCGGTATTCCCAGAAGAAACGCGCTCGCGCCGCTGCGGCGATTTGAAAGTAGGGTTATCCGTCTCGTGGGCCAATGTCTATGAGATGCTGGATATAACAAAAATACAATGAGAAAAAGGAGATAAATGATGATAAAGCGTTTGATTTTCACCGTGGTGTTGGCGATGCTCCTGGCGACCATCGCGCTGCCGGTTCAGGCTGCGCCGGGAGATCAGGGCGATGGGGGCGTTCACTTCGGCCCCTACACGCTGGCGGCCGGCAGCTCCGTCTCCGGCGATCTGACGGTCTTTGGCGGACCGGTCACGCTCAAGCGTGATTCTTTTTTCGACGGCGATCTCACCGTCTTCGGGCCGGTGGATGTGCAGGAAGGCGCTACCCTGGATGGGACACTGGTGGTGTTCGGGGCCGCCGATATCGCCGGGACGATGGATGGCGATGTGTTTGTCGCAGGTGCGGTGACACTGGATGAAACAGCTCGCGTGAGCGGCGACGTCTCGGCAACAGGCGCGATCAATCAACGCGACGGCGCAGTCGTGGATGGCAGCGTCAGTCCCATCACCGAAGAGGATTTCCACTTCGACCGTGATTTCCCGATTGAGGTCCCCGCACCTTATGTGAATCCGAGCGTGAATGTTCACACTCGCCCACTGTGGTTGCGGGTTGCCTTGGGCATCCTGCGCGCTGTGGCAAGCGTGGTGGTGTTGAGCCTGTTGGCGTTGGTCATCGTCAGTGTGTGGCCGCAGCACGCAGAGCGCGTGGGACGAGTGGTTGAAGAAGCGCCTCTGACGTCGTTCGGGGTAGGATTGCTTCTGTTCGTCGCGGCAATCATCGTGCTGACGCTGTTGGCGATCACGATCTGCCTAAGCCCCTTTACCATCCTGGGCTGGCTTGTTATCGGCGTGGGGGTGCTGTTTGGCTGGGTCGCGCTTGGACTTATCCTGGGGAAGCGTGTCCTCACCGGCATCTTTAACCAGACTCAGCCAAAGGCTGTAAGTGCAGCGGTACTTGGGACGGCGTTGCTGACCCTGGCGTTGGCGCTGGCGCGGGTTTTCTGGCCTATCCACGGTCTTCTGATGTTCGTTCTGGTGCCGCTGGCTGCCGGCGCCGTCGTATTGACGCGCTTTGGGACGATGCCTTACGCGACGCAGGGCCAGTTCTCCGCTGCGCCGCGCGCGCCGAGGCCGCCGCGTCCTACCGGCCCCATCGTCCCGGCCCCGCTGCCCTCAACGCCGACGCCGGTCACACCGGCCCCGCTGCCCCCATCGGAAGTGGAGTCGCCTTCCTCTGTTGCAGATGACGCACCTGTAGAAGGTTGACGCGCTTGGAAATTGTACTGACGGTCATGAAATTCGAGCGACCGAGACGACCATCTCGGTCGCTCGCTTTTGAGGAATCGCCGGTATATAACGAACTATACCCGGAACAGTTGCCGGAATGATGGGCAGCATTATAATCACCATGCGAAACGTGAAGAGTGAAATATGGCAAGCTTCATGCCGTTTTACGTTTTACGCCTGACGTTTTATGGAGGTGATTCATGGATGATCGTTATATCCGTCAGATCGTGATGCCGGAGATCGGCGCGGCGGGCCAGGCTAAATTGCGCGAGTCGCGCGTACTTGTCGTTGGCGCGGGCGGGTTGGGATCGCCCATCTTGCTGTACCTGGCGGCGGCCGGCGTTGGCGCGTTGGGCATCGCCGACAACGACCAGGTCGCGCTCTCCAACCTCAACCGCCAAGTCCTCTACACGAAGCACGACATCGGGCGCAGCAAGGCCCTCGCCGCCGTGCAACGGGTGCGCGCGCTCAACCCCGAGGTCAAGGCCGTCCCGCACGAGGTG
This sequence comes from Anaerolineae bacterium, assembly GCA_034433375.1. GTDB lineage: Bacteria > Chloroflexota > Anaerolineae > B4-G1 > SLSP01 > DSWT01. Next base: position 22,973 of record DAOUAQ010000193.1, read on the forward strand.
CGCGTGCTGCGCGAAAACGGCCTGGCCCTGGTGCAAGAGTATGACCTCGTCGTGGAGGCCAGCGACAACCTGGAAACCAAAGCCCTGATGAATGAGCTGTGCGTGCGCGCGGGCGTGCCGTTGGTGTGGGGCGCGGTCGCGCGCTTTGAGGGGCAGATGGGCGCCTATCTCCCCGGTCACGCCTGCCGGAGTTGTGTCTTCCCGCAGCTCCCTGAACCGGGCACCTATCCCACCCCGGCAGAATTGGGCATCCTGGGCGCGACGGCGGGCGTCATCGGCGCCCTGGAGGCGCTCGAAGCCGTGAAAATCCTGCTGAACCTCGACAAACCGCTCATTGACAAGATTTTGCTCTGGGAAGGGCTTTCGGGCGCGTTCGATAGTGTAAGCGTTGAGCGCAACCCCGATTGCCCGGTGTGTGGATTCAAGCGTGAGATGTAACTTGGCAGCATCCACGTCAACACCGACGAACTCTGTCGCTTCACCGCCTCCATCCAGAACAGCTTAAAAGAAACCAAACGCCGAATTCTTGATTTGTAATTAAGACGAAGCAGCGCCTCGTCGGAAGCAACCATAATCTGAATTGACGAATGATTGGTATTGTATATAATACCAGTATGGGCAAGACTCAGATTGTCCTCGATACCAATATAATCGTTTCGGCTTTGCGCTCTCAACAAGGCGCGTCCTATAGATTGGTTACGTTGATAGGGCAGGCTGACTTTGAGATAAATCTGTCTGTGCCGCTGGCGTTGGAATATGAAGATGCGGCCAAACGTTTACTCGGCCAGATTGCTATGCTGGAACAAGACATAGATGATATTCTCGATTATCTATGCCGGATGGCGCAGCAACGTGAGATATTCTATCTATGGCGGCCATTTCTAAAAGACCCAAAGGACGATATGGTGTTGGAATTGGCTGTAAGCGCCGGGTGTGCGTTCATCGTCGCCTATAACCGCCAGGATTTTGCAGGCATAGAGCAGTTTGCAGTGGAGGCGATCACGCCGGCAGAATTCTTAACGAAGATAGGAGCGGAGAAATGAGTACAATAAGTTTGCGATTGCCCAATTATCTCCATAAAACAATGCGTGAGTTGGCCGAGGCAGAACAAGTCTCGATGAATCAGTTAATCGTGTTGGCCATTGCTGAGAAAGTATCGGCGTTAAAGACGATAGGATATTTGGCGGAACGGGCGCAACGCGGAGATAGGATGAAGTTCGAAGCGGCGATGGCTAAAGTAGCGGATGTAGAGCCGGAAGAATATGACCGGCTATAAACGAAATTTGACACATCCACGAACTGTGATATAAAGATTTCAGTATTCATTCTCACAACAAAGGAGGCGTACACATGTCGGATAAGAATGTCGTTACCACACATGCGATGTGTGTTCGCCGGTGCTTGTGGGAAGGGCGCAAGTAGCCTAGCACCTACTATCCCAACCTCAAGCCACGGACTGACGGCACATCGCCGGGTCCGTGGCTTTTTTGTTGCCCCGTTCACATCAGGCGCGCCTCGTCACGCGCGTTCCCCGGCGATGTTCGTTCTCCTCACTGCACCGGCGACACGGATAAAAACGTAAACCGTAAAACGTAAAACGTAATTCGCGATTCGTAATTCGTATCAGGAGATGATCAAGGTGTCGAGAGGGAAGTATTCTGAAATGAGTGTGCAGGCGCGGCGTGATGAGGAACTGCGGGAGGCGCACCGTCATATGAAGCCTAATCGCAAGTCGAAGTCCGCGCGCCAGAAAGATTGGCAGTACGCTATGGATGAGGATGCCATGCCGCGCGCCGAGCGGGTGATGCGGCGCGGAGAGCATGAACGCCGCGCGATGGTCGCGGCGCAAGCGTTGGCGACGTTAGAAGCCGTGGATGCGGCTGGCGTCGAAACGACGTGGGAGAACGCCGCCGCGGCGGGTGAGACCGGCATGGTCGTGGAGGTGAGCACCAGCCTGTACCGCGTCGCGGTGGATGGGCGTGTGCTGTTGTGCAGCCTGCGCGGGGCGCTCACAGCAGAGGATACCGGCTACACCAATCTGGTCGCCGTGGGGGATCGTGTTATCGTGGCGTCGCCCGGCGGCAATCTCGGCGTGATCGAAGCCGTGCTGCCCCGGTTGAGCGCCCTGGCGCGCCCCGATCCGTTCTACCATCATTTGAAGCAAGTCATCGTCGCCAACGCCGACCAGTTGCTCATTGTTGCCTCGTGGCTGGAGCCGCCGCTGTGGCACGAGCTGATTGACCGCTATCTGATCGGCGCGGAGCGCAACCGGCTGACGCCCGTGGTGTGCGTGAACAAGATGGACCTGACGGAAGACCGCGACGTAGCGCGCCAATCGCTTGCCCCCTATCTGGCGCTAGGATACCGCGTCCTGTTCGCCAGCGCGCTGACTGGCGAAGGGCTTGCAGAGTTGCGCGCGTTGATGCAGGGGAAGATGACCGTCCTGGCGGGGCTGTCGGGCGTGGGCAAGTCGTCCTTGCTCGCGGCAATCTATCCCGGCCTGAACCTGCGCACCGGCATGGTCAGCGAACACTGGGGTGGGCAGGGTCAGCACACGACGACGCAAGTGAATCTGTTCGCGCTTGAGGATGGCGGCTACGTGGTGGATACGCCCGGCATCCGTGGGTTTGCCGTCGCCGGGCTGCTGCCGGCGGAACTGCTGCGCTTCTACCCGGAGATTGCGGAGGTCGCCGCACGCTGCCGCTTCGCAGACTGCTCGCACGTCCACGAACCCGGCTGCGCCGTCAGAATCGCGGTGCATGACGGCAGCCTGTCGGCCATACGCTATCACAACTACCGCCGTATCCTGGCGGAGTTGGGCAAGGTGTAGATTTTACCATTTTTGACAGGATCAACAGAGTGGAAAACTTTTCCTATCCTGTTGATCCTGTCCAGAAAAGACAAACCGCGTCTAGTTCCAACGCCGCGCCGCGATTTTGGGCCGCCTGAAGTTCGGCCTCGGAGAGCGCCGGGCGCAGCAGGTCCAGAATGGCGGGGACGAACTGGGCGATTTCGGCGTTGTAATCCGGGTGGTCCTGCACCAGGCCCAGCAATTCCGCGGCGGGCGTGGCCTGTCCCTGTTTGGCCTGCACCCAGGCAATGCCGGTGAGACATTCCAACGCCACCGCCAGCGATCCCAACGCATACGACTTTGCCAGGGCATCCCGGAAGTAGGCCCACGCGGTGAGCAGGTCTTCAAGTCCGTTGTAGGCATGGCCTAGATTGAGCAGCGCAATGGCCGCGCCGAAGCGGTTATCAATCTCTTTGAAGAAAGGCAGACTTTGTTCGTAATAGCGCGCAGCCTCGGCAAACTGTCCCTGCCGTCGCGCCGACTCGCCCAGGTTGATGTAGCCGGTTCCCACTCCCCACACCGGTCGCCGATGTCGGCGTAGATGCGGCGGCTCTCTTCGTGATGGCGCATCGCGTCGGCGTATTGCCCGCGCATGTAGCTCACGAATCCCAGGATGCGAAACGCCCCCGCGATGCCCTGTTGATCGCCCAGGGTGCGGTACAACGTCAGACATTCCCAGGCGTGACGGGCGGCTTCGTCGCTTTGGCCCTGGCGATAGGCCACGTCCCCCAGGTGATGGAGCGCCAATGCGACGCCGCGCCAATCGCGAATGGCGCGCGCGAGCGTCAGCGCCTTGTTGAGGTAGGGACGCGCGTCCTCGTATTTGCCCTGCCCCATCAAAGCCCAGCCCAGGCCGTTGAGCGCGGCGACTTCGGTGGACGTGTCGCTGTTGCCGCGCGCCAACGCCAGCCCGGCTTCCAGGTGGTACGTGGCCGTCGGATAGTCGCTGATCTGCCGGTATGCGTAGCCCAGTTGTACGTGCAGCGCCCCGCACCGGACGGGTTCCCCTTCTGGCAGCACAGCCAGCGCGCGCTCGAAGGTGTTGATGGCATCGTGGTACGCGCTGAGGCCCCGCGCCGCCATCCCGGCGCGCAGTAGATAATCTGCGGCTTGCGCCATCTCCCCGGCCAGTTCATAATGCCCGGCGATCAGGCCCAGATATTCGCCCAACCGTTCCCCCGCGTTGACCTCAAGCCAGCGGGCCACGCGGGTGTGATAGCGGCGGCGCATGTGCAACAACACCGTTTCGTATGTCACGTCGCGCAGAATCGCGTGCTTGAAAATGTACTCGTTGGTTCCCTGGAAGGCGGAGTGCGTCCGACGAAACACCAGTTCCCGCCGCGTCAGCGCCTGCAATAGCTCTTCAATTTGCGCCGGCGTGGCTGTCGAGTTTCCTTCGCTTAACAGATCGGCCACCGCGGCATCCCAAAACAGCCGTCCTATCACCGCTGCGCGCTGTAATACCTCGCGCTCGGCGTGCGGCAGGCTGTCCAACCGCGCCTGGAGTACGCCGGTCAAGGTGGGCGGCACCCGCAGCGATTTCAAGCGCACTTCTTCGGCCCGCCAGCGCTCTTCGCCGCGCATGATGATGCCGTCGTCAATCAATACTTTGATCAATTCTTCCATATAGTATGGATTGCCCTCCGCCCCTTCGATAATCAGGTCGCAGAGCGATTGGGGGATCACGTCCAACTTACGCAAAATTTGGGTGACGAGTGAGTTGCTGGCTTCCCTGCATTTCCGCATTGCGGCCCACCATGCTGGTTTCGATGCCCTCAACGCCGCGCGTGCGCATCCGGAACGCGCGTGGTTTAGCGCCCTGCACCAGGTAGGCCTGCACCGGCTCGATTTTGCCCTTGACATGCAGCGGTGTCTGCGCCTGCACATCGAAGATGCCGCGCACCTGGTTGTAGGTGCTGTGCGCGATCAGGACCGCGCCGACCGGCGCAGTGTCTTGCAGCCGGCTCGCCAGGTTCACCGTGTCGCCGATGACCGAGAATTCACCGGTCGCGCCGACCTCCCCTAGCAGCACCGGCCCGGTGCAGAGGCCGATACGCATCCGTATCACCCCACCCAGCGGCGTCAGATGGAGCTTGTCTGTCAATTCACGCAGGCGCACATCGAAACCCGCCAGTTCCGCCTGCATCGCCAGCGCGGCGCGCACCGCCCACTCTGGGTCGTCCTCGTGCGCTGCTGCCACGCCCCACAACGCCAGCACGCCATCGCCCATGTGCTTGTCAATGCTGCCGCCGTGCTCAACGATGATGTAATCCAGCCGATCCCAGAGCGCGTTCATGATCTCGTGAACGGCTTCGGCATCCAGGGATTCAACCATCGCGGTGAAGCCGGACATATCGGCGAACAGGACGGTCACTTGTTTGCGCTGGCGCTCTGGGTAGGCTCTCTCCAGCGCTTGCAACCGGCGGCGGATTCCGGCCAGCGCTGCATCCGTAGCGGCGTCACCCAGGGTGGCGCGCTGCGTTTCCAGAGCGGTGATGGCCTGCTCAAGTTGTTCGCGTTCTGCGTTTGTGTTCATCGGTTCACGATCTTCAATGGGGTTGGCGGGGGGCCGGATGCCAGGTGTGCGGGCCTATAAATCATCAACCGGCGCTTCATGGAGAAGCCAGTTCATCTCGCTATCAACGATAAACTGATTGGGCCAGTCCACTTCTCGCTCTTTTAGCCCCACAAATTCAAGCAGCATGTCGGTCAGCTTTTGAGCGTTCTCAAATGATGGCCTGCCTAGAAGCTCTTCCAGCATCGCCGCGAAGCCCTCCGGCTTGGTCAAAGCCCTCTGTGTTTCTTCCAGCAGCCACTTGTGATAAGGATACAAGGCTTCATTATGATTGAGAATCACGCGACTGGCAAAGAGCACCAATTTTTGTGTAGCCAGATGCTTGAGATATGCGTTTTCCCGTTCTTCTGCCTGGCTCATAAACCATTTCCATGCCAGGACCTGGCAAATAAAACGATGCTCGCGTGATGGCTTCTGCTCGATGGGGAATCGAGTGACTTGCTTCAGGACAGCATCGAGCGAATCTGTTCTGGAAAACAAAACCACAGCATCTTTGAAAGCGTAACGGGCGGGGTCACTTCCTTTTTCGGCTATCTGGTTGAGTGACGCCAATGAGACAACTTTGCAGTCAATGTATCCGCCAGGATATGCGCAAATGTCCCACAGACTGAAGGCGAGTTTCTTTTCATTTTTCCGCTTTTGATATTCGTCCTCTGTGGCAACGAGAATCATGTCAATGTCTGAATTTGTTTTCGCAAAACCATGGGCCAATGATCCGGCGAGCAATACCGCGACGAACTCATCCCTGGCGGAGTATTTGGCTAGAAAATCGTGGATGGCTTGTGTATGATGCGCTTCCATCGTCAACCTCGCTCCCTCTTACCTCTTTTGCGCCACGAAATGGTGAAATCCGCTGCCCGCGCCTTCTTCCTCAATCGCCAGGCCAGCCTGGTCAATCCATTTGAACATTTCCCGGAAATTCAGCGCCTCTGCATGGCTGCGTATATGGTTCAACCACTCTGCTCGTTCCACCTCGCTACCTCCTGGACGTTTTTGGGGGATAGGGCAAACGTTGATACGTGTTGTCGCTCAACCAAGATGAGTATACGCATTTTTCTTTTATTGGTCAACCACGCTATGTCTCCATCTATGCCGCCGGTTTTCTATTGTCATATTTGTGATACCGTGCTATAGTATTTATGTCGTCGCCATAACTGCGCCAAAGAGCTTATCCCCGGCGTCTACCTGTTGCTGAATGCTTAGCGGTCCACCGGAGTCTGGCGAGATTTTAGAACGTATCGTCATTGTGTGAAGGTTGTCGTCAATCACCACATGAGCGCATCGTTGCTGACTACAAAGCTCTACACGCCTCGGGTCCGGCCTGAATTGGTGTTGCGCCCGCGCCTGGTTGAGCGGCTCAATGCGGGTTTGCATCACAAGCTTACCTTGATTTCCGCACCGGCGGGTTTTGGGAAGACCACGCTGGTCGCCGAGTGGCTTGGTCGCGCTACACGTCCGGCTACGTGGCTCTCTATGGATGAGTCGGATAACGACCCGGCGCGTTTCTTGACGTACCTCGTCGCGGCGCTGCAAAAAGTGAATCCGGCCATCGGTACAGCCACACAGGCGATGTTACAAGCGCCTCAGCCACCTGCCCCGGAGGTGTTGCTCACGGCGTTGATCAACGATATTGCGGCCACCCCCATGCCATTCGTACTCGTCATCGACGACTATCACGCCATCCAAACCCTGGCCATTCACCAGCACCTCATCTTCTTGTTGGACCATCTTCCCGCGCAGATGCACATCGTCCTGATCTCGCGTGAAGATCCCCCCTTCCCTCTTTCACGATTGCGCGCGCGCGGCCAGATGACGGACATTCGCCAGGCCGATCTGCGGTTCACGGAAGAAGAAACGCGCGACTTTGCCCAATGCGTGATGCAAGTCGCCCTCTCCACCGCCGACATCACGACACTCCACGCCTGCACCGAAGGATGGGTCACCGGGCTGCAATTTGCGGCGCTCTCTATGCAGCACTATAGCGACGTTCACCGGCTCTTGCAATCCCTCACCGGCGATAATCGCTACATCCTCGATTATTTGATGGATGAAGTCTTTCAGCGGCAGCCGGCTGAAGTCCAGGATTTCCTGTTGAAAACCTCTGTGTTGGAGCGATTTTCGGCCCCTCTGTGTGACGCCGTCACCGGCCACAAAGAAAGCGACTCGATCCTGCTGGCGCTCGAACGCGCCAATCTCTTCATCGAGTCGTTGGATGAAGTCCGCCGGTGGTATCGCTATCATCATCTGTTTGGCGATCTGCTGCGCCATCGCCTGGAGACCAGATTGCCGGATCAAGTTCGCACACTCCACATCCAGGCTGCGCAGTGGTTCGCCGCTAACGGCTTCCTCGAAGACGCAGTGCAGCACGCGCTGGCGGCTGCCGATTGGATACGCGCCGCTGAATTGATCTCGTCAGGTCTCAGTACTACTTTGTTGCGGCGCGGTGAGATTGCCACTTTGCGGCGTTGGATTGAAACGATCCCCGCTACTCTTGTCTGCGAGCGTCCCAATTTGTGTGAAGAATATGCGTGGGTTTTGATTCTGACCGAACAACTCGACGCTGCTGAGACTTACCTGGCGCGTGCGGAGCACATGGCTCAATCGATGGGGGAAGCAGCACAGCCGCTCTTGGGCGGTATTGCCGCTGCCCATGTCCACATCGCGCGGGTGCGGGGCGACCATGCCCGCGTAGTCGAACTCTCGGAAAAAGCTCTTGCTCTGTTACCAGAAGATGCGTTGTCTGAGCGCAGTATCGTGGCCCTCAACCTCGGTATCACGCAGTGGTTCGCCGGTCAACTGGACCGCGCAGAGACCGCGTTGAAAGAGGCGGAACGCACCGCACGTGGCTCTGAAAATATCTCCGCGTGGATTCCCGCACTCGTCTTCCGGGGTCGGATTCTGGCCGCGCAGGGTAAACTACGAGAGGCCGCTGATCTCTGGCAGCAAATCGTCGAACAAGGTGGGCAGACATCGATGGTTTGTCTGGCCCATTACGATCTGGCGCGTTTGTCGTACGAATCGAACAGGCTGGATACCGCCGCCGATCAAGTCCAAAAGGGCCTCGCGTCAAGCCTTCTGGGAGGCAGTCCTGAATTCCAGGTTGGCGGGCTTGGTATTTTGGCGCTCATCAAACAGGCGCAGGGCGACACGCTGGCAGTGCAGGAGGCGCTCGACAAAAGCACACACTTGCTTGGCGAGGCGGACATCTCTCCGCCGACGCGACTGTATAATCTGGTCATACGCCTGCTCATCGCTCTGGCGCAGGGCGATCTCGAAGCGGCGTCGCGCATCGCCGCGCAAGCCCCACCCCCTCAGGAAGCCGGCTCATTTTCCGATCTGCTTTTCCTGATGTTGGCACAGGCGCGTCTGTTCTTGGCGTTGGATCAGCGGGACAAGGCCACGGGGCTTATCGCGCATCTGCATGGAATGGCGCTCAGTCGCGGTTGGCGCCAGTCTACAATCAAGGCGCGCGCGCTTCAAGCGTTGCTCGCCCCGAACCAGGAGGAGGCGCTCGCTATCCTCGCCGAAGCCCTGGCGCAGGCCGAACCCCTCGGCTACATCCGCACCTTCGTGGATGTGGGCGAACCGATGCGGCTTCTGCTCGCAGCCTACAGGCCGCAGGCGGGCGAGCGTAAGGCATACGTTGACCGGTTGCTTGACGCATTTGCAGTCCCCGCGCCGCTGGGCGCGCCATCCAAAATCCAAAATCTACAATCCGCAATCGCCGAGCCGCTCAGCGACCGCGAAATGGATGTTCTGCATCTACTGGCTGACGGATTGACCAATCAGGAAATGGCGTTGACGATGCACGTTTCTATCAACACGGTGAAGACGCATCTCAAAAATATCTACGGCAAACTGGGAGTTCAGAACCGTAAAAGCGCTATGACACAAGCAGAAAAGCTGAGCCTGCTGTAGCTGATTTTACTGAAAATGCTCGCGCCGGATTACGATCCGGCGGGGCGGGAACGGCGGATTGTGATCCGCCTTAAGCGTTGAAGTAGGGAATATTTTCCAGGGGGGAATGAGGATATGTCATCATTATCTAAAAAGCAATCTTTCGTGTGGGGCGGTTTGTTGATCGTCTTCGGCATTATGGGGCTGCTGGAGTCCATGAGCGAACTCAGCCCGTGGGCCTGGGTTGCCGTGTTGGCGCTCAGCGGGGCGGGGGTGCTCGCCGTCTATCTCACCGACAGGAGCGAGTGGGGATTCCTCATCACGACATACTCGCTGTGGGCCGTGGCGTTATTGATCGTGCTGGCGGAGCTGAATATCTTGCCCGGCACGTTCATCGCCATCTACGCGCTGGCGGCGATTGCCCTGCCGTTCGTGGTGGTCTACGTGCGCAACCGCGAAAACTGGTGGGCGCTCATCCCGGCTTACGTGCTGCTGGCGATTGCGGCGATGATTGGGCTGACGGAATGGAACATCCTGCCCGACGCATTGGTCGCCACATACATCCTCGTCGCCATCGCCCTGCCGTTTATCGTGGTGTTTCTACGTGATCGCACCAACTGGTGGGCATTGATCCCGGCTTATGTGCTGGTGGTCATCGGCGTCATGGTCGCCTTGATTGACATGAACGTGCTCGGTGATTTGATGATCCCGGCGTACATCATGTTTGCCATTGCCGTTCCCTTTTTCGTGGTCTACCTGAGCGATACGAAGGAATGGTGGCCGCTAATCCCCGCCGGAATTTTGACCGTCATCGGCAGCGCGTTTATCCTGAGCGCAGGGGCGGCGCGCTATCTCGGCGCTGTGGCGTTGATTGCTGTGGGCGTTTTGATCTTGCTGCGCCAATTCCTCCGACCCAAATCGGCGGACGAGTCGCCGAAGCAGGAGTAGTTGGTATTGCTACGATCGAAGAATGTGGAGGCGACGCTGAAAATGGTTGCCGCAATCCACCACAAGCGCGTCGAGGAAATCGCCGAGATCACGACGCAGAATGCCTGCCGGTTGTTTGCGATCTAAGAAAGTGTAAAAGGTAGCCTCGGTTGAAACGACGTGTGGGCCAGCCCCCACGTCGTTTTCGTTCGTCACCTTCTCTATCACCCGTATAAATCACCCGCGAATCACCCGGCTTGGGTGATGACATCCACCCCTTTTGCCGCTACACTAAAAGCATCAAACGCATCGAGGAGATACGTTACTATGCTGAGTGTCGAAATTCGCATCAAGGGGCACATTGCCCCTCACTGGTCCGACTGGTTTGCAGGATTGTCAATCACCACAACCGACGACGAAACGATCCTCACCGGCGAAGTGCTTGACCAAGCCGCATTGTACGGATTGTTGGCGCGAGTGCGCGATCTAGGACTGTCCTTGCTATCGGTCAAAAATGTTGAACACAGTAGTTGAAAGGAGTTTACCATGCCTGCTATTCTAGAAGTCGATAATCTTGTCAAGAAGTTCGGTGACCACATGGCCGTCAAAGGCGTCAGCTTTTCCGTCGAGGAGGGTGAGGTCTTCGGCCTGCTCGGTCCCAACGGCGCGGGGAAGACCACCACGATCTCGATGCTGACCGGCATACTGGAACCCACGGGCGGCACAGCCCGCGTCGCCGGTTACGATATCCGCACCGATCTGGACGCGGTCAAGAAGATCAACGGCCTGGTTCCGCAAGACCTGGCTCTCTATCCCACCCTCAGCGCGCGCGCCAACCTCAACTTCTTCGGGCAGATCTACGGTCTGCGTGGTAAGGACCTGAAGGAGCGTGTGGAGGACGTGCTGCGCGTTGTCTCCCTCACCGACCGGGCCAACGAAACGGTGGAGAAATACTCCGGCGGGATGAAGCGCCGCGTCAACATCGCGGCGGGCCTCATCCATCACCCGCGCCTGCTCTTCCTGGACGAGCCGACCGTCGGCGTGGACCCGCAGAGCCGCAATCACATCTTCGAGAGCGTGTTGCGCCTCAACCGCGAACGCGGGATGAGCATCATCTACACCAGCCACTATATGGAAGAGGTGGAACTGCTCTGCAACCGTGTGGCGGTTGTAGACCAGGGTGAGATCATCGCGCTGGATACCATCAAGAACCTCATCGCGATGCTCGGCGGCGGCGTGATCAAGGTCGGCGTGCCCCAGGTTGATGACGCGCTCCTCGCGCAGATGTCGGCGCTCCCGGCGGTCAAGGAAGCGACGCTGATGCCGCAAACAATTGCGCCGCCGCCCGCTGCCGGCGAGAGCGTCGAGCAGAAGGAAGGCAAGCCACTAACCGCCACGCCGGTGGTCAAAGTCGTGGCCGAAAGCAGCCAGGAGGCGATCATCAACGTCATCCGTTTCCTCAACCAGCAGAACCTGCAACTGATGTCGCTGGAGATTCTGGAGCCTAACCTGGAAAGCGTCTTCCTGCACCTGACCGGCAAGAAACTGCGGGAGTAGAGCGATGA
>DAOUAQ010000194.1:0-5983 GCA_034433375.1 Anaerolineae bacterium
GCCATCTCCAACGCCTCGACATCGCGGTAGATCGTGCGCTCGGTCACTTCCAGTTCCGTCGCCAGCGCGCGAGCGGACATCTTGCCGCGCGTCTGCAACAACATCAACAGTGATAATAGGCGATCTGCGCGCATAAACACCTCCGGAAAAAACCTTTCTTCAACGCTTAAGGCGGATCACAGAAAAAAACCTTTCTTCAACGCTTAAGGCGGATCACAATCCGCCGTCCCCGCAGCGCCGGATCTCGAAACAACAAATGGCAAACTGTTAGTTTGCTCTTACCGCAAGCTAACAGCTTGCGCTACATTTGCAAGCTAACAGCTTGCGCTACATTTGCGAGCTAACAGCTTGCGCTACATTTGCAAGCTAACAGCTTGCGCTACATTTGCGAGAATTATACTACAAAACCCTGACAGTAGATGTCAGTGATAATATCGTATACTTTGAGCATAACGCAGGTGATGAAAACGAACCGGCGCACATCGAAGGGAGGAAAGATATGGAATATTTCGCAGGGTTACAGTTCAGGGATTTCACGGAAGCAGATGTCATGCCGTTTACCTACATCATGAAACGCGCGTTCGACGAAGACGCGCGGCGGCACCTGGGAGAAGAAAGCGGCGGCCCGCCCGGCTACGACAACGGCGATTTCTTGCGCACGTGGGCGTTGGATCCAGGCAGCACCGCCTACGCGATCTACAAGGAGAGCACGCCCATCGGCGTTGTCATTGTGCGGATCAACAACAACCTCGAAAACTTTCTCGGCAACATCTTCGTCGATCCCGACTATCAGGATCAGGGTATTGGCTCACTGATCTGGCAATTCATCGAGCAGAAATACCCGGAAACACAGGTATGGCGGACGGAAACACCCGGCTTCTCGAAACGCAATCACAACTTCTACGTCAACAAGTGTGGCTTCAAGATCGTGAAAATCGAACATCCCGGCGACAAATATGAGGAAAGCTACCTTATGGAAAAAGAAATGAGTGCAGCACAAGACTAAGAAACGCTTGCGCCGGATCACAATCCGGCGCTGCGGGGACGGCGGATTGTGATCCGCCTGAAGCGTTGAAGTAAAACCATTTTTTAAACAAAACTGCTTTTTGAAGGAGAAAACTGATGAACGAGAACAAGATTCGCATTGTGCAATTGGAACCGCTGCGCGTCGCGCGCTTTCACGGCTTTGGCGAAGGGCCGGAAAATATCGCCTGGCAGAAGCTGGAGGACTGGGCAAAACCGCGCGGCTTCCTGGACTTCACCGAAGCGCACCGCATCTTCGGCTTCGACAACCCGCACTCCACTCCCGGCAGCCCCAACTACGGCTACGAATTCTGGATCACGGTGACGGAGGAGGAAACTGCTGGCGAGGCCGTGGAGATCGTCCACTTCCCCGGCGGGCTGTACGCCGTGGCGGAGTGCATCGTCCACAACCCGTGGGAGGACATTCCCGGAACGTGGCAGCGGCTCGTCGCCTGGCGTGAAAGCAGCCCCTACAAGGCCGCCGAGCATCAATGGCTGGAAAAGCACGTTCATGTTGACGTGCCGGGGCGCGAGTTCGATCTCGACCTCTACCTGCCCATCGCCAAGTGAATCTAAGCATCTGTAAATGAACAACTTCCCGGGCCGGTCTCTGACCATGCCCGCCGATGCCTGACGCCACGGCGGCGCGGGCGGAGACCGGCCACAGCTTCGGGAAGTTGTACTTTTACGAACCCTAAGGTAGTTACACGATTCGTCTCTTTGGACAGGATTAACAGGATAAGAAAATTTCGCAGAGCCTTTTCTAATCCTGAAAATCCTGTCGATCCTGTCAGAAAGCGTTCTACCAGAATCTAGTCCCGCGCCCTGGCCCGCCGTTGAACAAGCGTGCGCAGTTCATCGGCGATAAAGATTGGGGTAGAATTTTCACTTTTCATGCGATTGCCTGGCAAACGCCGTCAACGGCTGCGCCAGATTGAGGAACTCGGTGGGGATGACGAACTTGGTCGCCGCGCCCGCGCCGAGCGCCTTGAGCGCGTCCAGGTATTGCAGCGTCAGCGTCTTGCTGTCCACATCCTGCGCCACCTTGTAGATCTCGTTGAGCGCCATAGCGAAGCCTTCCGCGCGCAAGATAGCGGCCTGGCGGTCGCCTTCCGATTGCAGAATGGTCGCTTGCCGCGACCCTTCCGCCTTGAGAATCGCCGCTTGCTTATCGCCTTCGGCAATGGTCACGGCAGCCTCGCGCTTGCCTTCCGCCTCGGTGACCATCGCGCGGCGATTGCGCTCCGCCGCCATCTGGCGGGTCATCGCCTCGGCGATATCGCGCGGCGGGACAACTTCGCGGATTTCCACCGCCATCACGCGGATACCCCAGCGGTCGGTCACATCGTCGAGTTTCTCGTGCAGGATGCGGTTGATCTCATCCCGCTTGGAGAGCACGTCGTCCAACACCATCGCGCCCACCACCGCGCGCAGCGTCGTGATCGCCAGACCGCGCGCCGCGCCGGTGAAGTTCTCCACCTCGAGCACACTGCGCTCCGGGTCGATGACCTTGTCGTAGACCAGGAAGTCAATCGAGACCGAAGCGTTGTCCGCCGTGATACACGTCTGCGGCGGCACGTCGAAATAGACTTCACGCAGATCGACCGACACCCCCCGATCCAGGAAAGGGATCAGAAAGATGATACCCGGCCCTCGCGCGCCCACACAACGCCCCAGGCGGAACACCACCAACCGCCGGTATTCCGGCACGATGCGCACCGCCATCGCGACCACGACCAAGATTAGAATCAATACCACAACTAATGCACCCATGACAACCTCCTTTGGAAAATAGTTAGGCGTGATTGGTAATCGGTAAGTAGGTAAGCGGTAATCAGTAATCGGGAGAATTACGAATTACGAATTACGAATTACGAATTACCAGTTACCAATCACAGATTACGAATTACGAATTACGAATTACCAGTTACCAGTTACCAATCACCAGTTACCAGTTACCAATCACAGATTACGAATTACGTGTAAACGGACTCCAGCGATGCTGGTGACGCGCACGGGATCGCCGGCGTGAATCTCTCCCGCTTCGGCGACGGCGCTCCATTCCTGCAAATCCACGCGCACCTGTCCGGTGGGCGTGAGATCGGTCAAGGCGACACCCGTCATACCGACGAGTTTCTGCGCGCCGGCCTGTGGTTTGCGCCGCATCGCTGCCAGCACCGCCCGCAACACCAGAAAACTGAAGGCGAGAATGCTAACGCCCATCACGCCGATCAACCAGGGGTTTACCCGCACGGTGGGCGCGGCCGGCGAGGTGGGCGTGAATGGCACAAACAACAGTAGCGAGCCGAGGATAAACGGCACCAACCCGGCGACAGAGACGATGACCTCGGTATCCGTAAGCAGCCCCACGAGGAAGAAAACGACGGAGAGGGCCAACAGCGCGATCCCCGCCCAGTTCACCGGCAAGCTGCCCAACGCCATAAACGCAACGATGAAGGCTACCACCGCGCCGATCCCCGTGGCACTCAACCCCGGATCGGCCAACTCCGCCAGCAGTAGCAGCGTGCCCAGCGATAGCAACAAGTAGGCGATGTTCGGCTCGGTAATGACCTGGAAGAACCGCTCGGTAAGATTCATCGGGACGATTTGCGGAATCACCCCGACCATCCGCAAGGCGACGTCATCGACCTTGCGCCCATCGAGTTGGCCGAGCAAGTCGCCGAGGTCTGTCGCGATCAGGTCGATCACGTTCAGGGTCAATGCCTCAGAGGCGATGACGGAGATATTCTCGCGCACCGCCTGCTCGGTCCAATCGGCATTGCGCCCGCGCGTATCGGCCACGCTGCGCACCAAAGCGGCGGCATCGCTAACCACCTTCTCTTCCATAACGTCGCCAATCTCCGAACCGAGCGGTACGGGATGCGCCGCGCCCACGTGCGTCGCCGGCGACATCGCTGCCACGTCCGCTGCCATCAACACGAACAGCCCCGCCGAGGTCGCCCGCGCCCCGCCGGGCGTTACGTAGACCACCGTGGGCACCGGCGACTCCAGCAACATCTGCACCATCTCCCGCATCGACGACTCCAACCCGCCGGGCGTGTCGAGCGTGACGATGACGGCCTGCGCGCCCCGCTGGTTTGCCAGACGCAAGCCGCGCTCCAGATAGCGCGCCGTAAAGGGATTGATGACGCCTTCCACCTCCAACACCACCACCGGCCCTGCCGCCTGCACCGCATCGGGGCAAGCGGCCAACAGGCCGATGACCAACAAGAACAATAGAATCCGTTGTTTCATGGTATTCCCTCCTGTAGCCTGACGGCTCACACGTGAATCATAGAGAATGCGGAAAGTCAATCAATATCGCTGTAAGCAACATCCGCCGTATGGTAATTCGTCAAGCAGCCAAATGCGGTCATTCAGGTCGAGTGCGGAGAGAACGACGAGTGTCTATGCATAAGTCAATAATACAATTTCATTATATACTGAATTAACGCCGCCTTCAAGTGAAAAGGTGTCCTATATCCTGCGTTATGCGTCCTTTATCCTACCTCTCGCGCCCTGCCACGCAACGCGCCCACCGCGACCAGCAACAAAATCAGCGGCGTCACCGGCAGCCGGAAGCGAATCTGGCTGATCAGGCCGGGCACAAAGGTGACGTAGAAAATGGTGATGAGCAAGAACGCCGCCAGCAGGCGCGGGCGCATCCGCAGCGCGCCGACGACGAGCAACACCGTCGCCGCGCCGTACATCACGCCCCACAACGCCCAAAACGCGAGCGCCAACGGCGGCAGCCCACGTAGACGCTCATCGATCACCAGCCGCACGGCTTGCCCAATCTCTCCACGTCCCAGCGCCGTTAGCGCGCGCCCTAGCACGTCGCCTTGACCGGCTGCGGTTTCCCAATCCCGCCCGGTGAAGTGGGTGTACCAGAATTTGTGATCCTGCGGGACGAACGACCACAGCCAGCTTTGCGTGTGGCTGACGATGAAATCCACCGGATGCGCGCGCACGATCGCGCCCGACACCTCGGCGATCTCCTGCAAGCGCCGGTCGAGATCGCGGGCCGTCAGCGCCGCCTGTGGAACCGGCGCCCAGTTGTACCGTTGCGCCGTCTCCGCGATGATGCCGTCGTAGATTGCCTCCCAACGCGGCGTCCACGGGGCCACCGCCTCGCCGTTGACGCGCGCCAGCGTCGCCACGGCGCTGACGTGCGCCAGGTTGTCGTCGAAGGTGCGCGTGTAGAAGACCTCGCCGAAAACGACGTAATTCCGCACGAACCAGGGCAACAACAGCACGCCAATCGTCCCCGCCACGATGACGGCTCCATGCCACCAACGCTGCCGGTGGACGAAAATCCCATGCGCCAGCAAGGCCAATAACGCTAACGGCAAAAACTGGATGTTCGGCTTGCACAAAATCCCCGCGCCTAACAAGATACCGCAGCGCCAGGCATCGCGTGCCCGCCAGCGCAGCAGATAACGCGCGAACATCCACAAGCCCGCCGTGAGCAACAGTCCGAACAGGATTTCGGTCAACAACTCGTTGCAGAAACGCCACGACGACGGGTTGAGCGCGTAGAGCAGCGCCGCCAGACGTCCCACACGCTGCCCGGCGACGAGCAACCCGAACTTGAGCAGCACGACGACGGTCATTACATCGAGCAACGGCTGCACGAACGCCACGAAATCGGGATTGGGGCCGCCAATCGCGTACCACGCAGCCACAAACAGCGGGTACAGCGGCGCGCGGATGTTGTTGGCGCGCAACGGCGGTTCGGAGTTCATCGAATAGACGCCGTGCTCTAATAAATTGACGGCCAGATAGTGATAGCCCTCCGCATCGACGTGGGTGAACTGCATCCCACGCGGCGCGCCCGCGAGATAACCCCAGCGCAGTCCCGCCGCCAGCAAAACGATACATATCGGCGTCACAAACCGCGTCAGATTGCGCACGATGTCTCCTATACAGCAGTCAGCTATCAGCGATCAGCAAAAGCTGA
>DAOUAQ010000195.1:0-7525 GCA_034433375.1 Anaerolineae bacterium
TTGCCGTCGCCGTCGTACGTGAAGGTGGTCGTCGCGCCGTTGACAGTCACCGTCTGCAAGCGGTTCTCCTGATTCCAGCCTTGCGTGTAGCTCACGCCGTTTTCGACGCGGGTAAGCATATTGCCGTTGCCGTCGTAATTGTAAAAGTACAGGCCAAACGCCGGATACGTCGCCGCGTCGTTGCGCTGACCGGTGAACCGGTAGCTCGTCGGCGTGGTCCCGGAGGTGTAGCGCGTTCCACCCCACGGATGATAGCGCAGTTCTGTCGTTGCGCCAGTGGCGGCATTGTACGTTTTGGCGGTAGATCCCAGATGATCGCCGAGCAGGTAGGATAGCGTCCCCGGATTGCCCTGGCGCATCGCCACCCGCTGACTGCCGGCGTAGTAGTACTTGACCATCGAGGTCGTACTGCCGGTCCACTCGACGTGGTTGCCGATGTAGTAGGTGGTCACGCCGTCCAGCACGGATTTGATGCGGTTGCCGTCGCCCGCACTTTGCTTCAACTTAGCCCCATTTGTGGTCTAAAACATGGGGGTAAGCTCAGAAATTCTATATAAGTTTAAGGTTCCGTTAAGCGTACAATCGAACCGAATCCTCCCCAAGGTTCTCGATTTTGCAATTGCAACTGTTTACCTGTCGCTGTTAAATTGGGATCACGACTTATGACCTCTTCTATTGTTGAAGCAGGCTGATAACATTGGATGAGCGTCACGCGCATATCATCCCTAACCTCAACTCCTAGCCCGCCTTCAAACGATAGGTTCCTGCGTGATTTACTTTCTGATGTAAAGATAGAGATCCCCGTTACCGGATAATCCAATCCGATAGTATACAATATCGGTTCGTGGGCTATGCCACAATAGTGATATACTGTGGCTGGTTCACCAAGTCCCATTACAACTTCATCAAAGAGAGGCCCTGCCTTTATATTGTGTAAGCTAATTTCACTGATCTGCTCTTCGTAAACACGGACATTACCCAGAAATTCCCCAAGCCTATCAGACGAGCCATTAAAGACGTATACGCTCGAACCGTCATTACCTGCTGAAATAGTCGGGGGATGTCCAAAGGCATTTTCTATCCATCGGAACACTTCATCGCTGCTCATGTGTATGAAGTCTTCTTGGTTAAATAAACACAAGTCTGCAAAAGATACAGCTTCAACTTCTGGGATATCTTTACAACTTACAACAAATGACAATACCAATCCACTACACACTATCCATTTAAGTAAATGCCACATTTTTGTAGTCATTTACCCACCTGCAAGGCCCGAAATTGTTGCTCAACATAGGCTCTGAACTTTGGGGTCAACCCAGGCAATGAGAAATTGACAGTTATAGGGCCGTATTGCAGTGGTTGCTGATAGTTTTCAGTACGGCTGCCTTCTGCACGAAGGATCGCGAAATAGCTTGGGTATATATAACCAGCAACACTTTCAGCCCAGGTTTCACAAGGAGATGTTCGTCCCCAGGAAGTTGGACCAGGTTCTTGTTGAGGAAGATTTTGCACAATCTTCCCATCCAGATTGTTAAATATGTTGAATATGTTCTGTACGCCGTTAGTTTTCCAATCCCAGTAATGGGCTAATTCATGAACTATTGCAATGTTTGAGCCTAATGTAGCTCGAAGGCCTGATTGATTAAAAGTATAATTAGCAACCGTAATGCGTCCGAAGCCCCAGTGTGCAGTTGCTCCATCGCCTATTCTTTCAAAAGTAGCCCCTCCAATTGCTCGCCGTGTAGCTTCTACGCTTCCTGCCGCGTGAGCAAAATCTTTCACAGCCTGCAGGATGATATTCAGTTCGGTGAGTTGCCATAACCCAGGATTCCAACCTGTGTTATCACCGCCGATACCCAAAATCCATCCCCAATCCACTTTGATATGCACACCGTAAGACTTAAGCGCCTCAAGGACAGTGTTGGCATCATCGATCTCGGTCTCGGCAATATGCCCTGTTGGATCGATGTACCGTAGCGGATTATTCAGCACATAGCTATACCGGTTGAGACTCTGCGGATTGGCCGGGCTGGGGACAATCGTATCGGCGCTGATGAAGCGGTTAAGATAAGGATCATAAAATCTTGCATTGTAGTCATACAATCCCAATCCGATCTCTTGCCTCTGACCTGTGTAACGGCGGTCGGTGGCCATCGCGCCGCTGCGCATCTCCCCATACGGATAATACCGCATTTCGCTCACTTTGCCACCGGTGGCGTTCGTGCTCAAGGACGCGCTGCCCAGGTGGTCGGCGTGCAGGTAGGTGAGGGTGGAGGTCGCGCCGTTCGTCCCGCAACTGCCGTTGGTGCCCGTACAGACGCGCATCGCCACGCGCTGGCTGCCGAAGAAGTAGTACTTGGTCGCGGTCACGACATTAGGGCTGACAATCTTCTCGTAATGGGGACCCACGTAGTACGTGGTGGTGATGCCCACGGTCTTCTTGACCAGCTTGCCGTCGCCGTCGTACGTGAAGGTCGTCGTCGCGCCGTTGACGGTGACCGTCTGCAGACGGTTTTCCTGGTCCCAGCCTTGTGTGTAGCTCACGCCGTTTTCGACGCGGGTGAGCCTAGTGCCGTTGCAGTCGTAATTGTAAAAGTACAAGCCAAAGGCCGGATCAGTCGCCGCGTCGTTGCGCTGACCGGTGAACTGGTAGCTCGTTGGCGTGATCCCGGAAGTATAGCGCGTTTCGCCATACGGATGATAGCGCAATTCCGCCACTTTGCCACCGCTGCTGTTGGCGGTGAGCGACGTGCTGCCCAGGTGATCGCCGAGCAGGAAGTACAGCGTGCTGCTCCCCTGGCGCATCGCTGCGCGCTGACCGCCGACGTAGTCGCACTGGATCTGCCCAATTTCTTTATTTGTCTAGCCAATACACCTGTTCCCAATTTACACTTGTTAACGCAAGTTCATTTGTAAGATTGATAGTTTGGCTATACGATTTGCTCACTAGGAAAACCTGATCAGGTTCGGATTGGTCAACATAGACAGTAAATTCGCCATCAAATGACCAACGATAGACTGCTTTTGCTTTGTCGGGTACGGTGTAGGATTCTGTAGTATCAATGGCTACAAAGGAGAAGCCAGCCGTTGTTCTCAAAGCCAGCGCATTACCATTAGGTGCCCACTGAAAACTGACCTCTGATTGTACGGGAAATACCTTCTTGGTTCGGTGTTCTACATCAAATACCGTTACTTGAAAGTGTTGGGCGCTATTTGATGATTTATCAATAGTGTAAGTTGTCCAAGCTAAATATCGACTATTGGGTGACCATTGTAAAATCCCCATGTTGGGATCGTTGTCTACCAAAAGTGACTGTTCTTTTTCAACGTCGAATATGTAGAGAGGTCTAGTCAAATCGCCTATTGTTGGCACGGCCCAGCCCCAAAATGCGATAGTCTTACCGTTCGGTGCCCAGAGCGGCGCCCACCCCTGATTATTCATAAATGACCTAATTCGCTTGGTTTCAACATCTACAAAGAAAACGCCACTGGGTTCTTCTGGGTAATGTCCTGTGCAACTTGTAGACTGTCGAAAGACAATAGTACTATTGTCCGGACTGAATTTAGCCTCGCACAAAGGTGATTGACCTTCAGTCAAACGTACCATCTCACCTTGTCCCTCAACAATGTACAAGTCACCCCGAGCATTCAAACATGACCACCATCCCTCAAGTGAATTGTGTTGCGAGCAACTATCATCTTTTGGAGTTGAAATTACGAGAGCCCGAGGAGAATTTGCTCCTAACGTAACATCACTAACTCGGGTATTCCCGTCCAAATGGAACCACAAGTTAATTTTCCCCTCCAATAAATTGAGCAAGTATATATCACGCTCATACTTGCTCAGTGTGTCGCCATATAACCAAGCAATGTTGTCATCCAACCAGTGAGGACAGAGATCTCCTGGAATCGAGTCATTGCCAGGAAGGTCTATAACCTGCTCAAGTGTTGCAGTCTGTGAATCTGAAATGGCAACAAGATATATACGCACGACTTTGTCTTTACCTTGGCCACACATAACAAGTGTGCGAGGTGTACTCCTGCGATCCTTGCCTATGCACGACATAAGGCAAAGAGTAAGCAGAACCATCAGACTAATTGATTTGATGAATTGAGACCAATGTGCTAACATGTGACTAGAAACTCCTATTCAAAGGGGTCAATATCTTCTAATTGACCGTTTATCATCTGACGCACCCGTATATGGAGGTGCGGGCCCGTTGACCACCCGCGTTGTGTATAGTATCCGATAAGTTGCCCCTGGACAACTCTTTCTCCTCGGGTTACAGATGGAACCATATGATGGTGTTTCAAGTTATATGTCAGGTCTCCATTTTCACCAAAGATATTTAACTCGACATATGCTCCATCCTGTTGGTTAGGGCAGTTTCCTCCAAAACAATTTGCTGACGTACTATCTGATCCAGCTTGGGCAATAGTACCAGCACCCACCGCGTAGACGCGCCGTCCAGCAGACCCCAGTTCAGTGGCATCAAGTGAGTACTGTGCTAAATTGGGATTTGTATCACTATTCGCAAACAGATCTATGCCAGGATCATTTCTTGCTATATGAGTTTGTAAATCATCACCCTTGCGATATCCATTATTGGGGCCAAATACTAGCCCCCAGTTGGGTATGCGATCTGAGCTAATTTCAGGTGTGGACGCTGGTGTCGGAGTCGGTGTTGGAATAGACGTTGGTGTCGCAGTGGGCATACTGACTACGCTTAGGCTAGCAGTTGGGGCATGTCGTCGAGTATATGAATATTGTCCTGCCCAACTTCCACAATCGTACCCACCGCACCCCACATCATGACCAGTGGGATCGTTATACTTGATAGGATTGTTGCGAGTGTAGGCATAGCGGTTCAACGTCTGCGGATTGGCCGGGCTGGGGACAATCGTATCCGCCTGGATGAAGCGGCCCAGGGCGGATCACTTATCTTAACCACCCGTTCGAGACTCAACGAGGTGGGCGGTAAGACCTCCTGGGAGTAGAATGGGGCTGTCAGTTCCAACCATTCTAGTCCACAGGAGGTTCAGCTATGTTAGTCGAAATCGAGTCTTTCGTCAATTGGGTGCGCCGCCGCAATCCCACCGCGCGCACCTGGCGCGATTACGGGTACGATCTGGCGCAGTTCGTGGCGGTCGTCGGCGACCGGCCGCCAGCGACGCTCACGTTTCACGATGTCGATCGCTTTGTGAGCCAGCAGGCCGCGCGTGGCTACCAGCCTGCTACCATCAACCGGCGCTTGGCCGCCGTCACCGCGTTGTACACCTTCCTCGCCGATGAAGACCCCACGTTGGTCTGCCCGGTGTTGCCGCACCGCCATCAACTGCGGCAGCGCCAGAACCTGCCCCGCCCGGTCGCCGAAGCCGATCTGCAACGCTTCTTCGCCGTCATCCCCGATGCTCGTGACCGGGCCATGTTTCTCCTGATGTTAAGGTGTGGGTTGCGCATCGCCGAAGTTGCGCAAGCGCAGGTGTCCGATCTGTATCTGGACGAAGCCCCGCCGCGTTTGCTGGTGCGCGGCAAGGGGGGCAAGGAACGCGCCGTGTATCTCTCGCCGCAAGTCGAACGCGCGCTGCGCCGCTATCTGGCCGCGCGCCCCGCTGTCGCCTGCGATGCGGTGTTCCTCAGTTACCAACACGCCGGGCTATCCACGACCGCCATTCACAAGCGCCTCATGCTGTACCGCGCCGCCGCCGGGGTGCAGTTGACCGCCCACCGTTTACGGCACACTTTCGCCAACGACCTGGTGCGCGCCGATGTCCCGGTCACCTCCATCCAGAAGCTATTGGGCCACGCCTGGCTGGACAGCACGCAGACTTACGTCGCCGCCAACGAGCGCCAGGTGCAGGCCGATTTCTACGCCGCCAGCGCGCAATGGGAGGCCGACGATGACCACGACGCCTGACCCGGAAACCGCCGCCGCGCGCTACGACGCGGCGCTACGTCACGCGCAAGCCCGGCAGCGCCCCGTGGACTACCCCGCACCGACGCCAACGGCCCACTGGCCCGCCGAGAATGTCGCCTTGCTGGAACGCTACCGCGAATGGTTGCACAGCGGCGGCAGCAGTCGCCACACCACGGCCCAACTCTACCTCCCGATGGCCGGGCACGCCCTGGGCCTGAATCTCCAGCCGCATCCCCAGCTTGACCTGGAAACTGATCTGCAACGCGCCCTGGGCTACATCAAAGCCAAACACCTGAGCGCGGAATGGACGGATATGTGCCGCGTCGGCCTGGAGAAGTTCCGCACCTTCCTGCGCCAGGAACGCGGCTACGTCGCGGTGACGCTGCCAGACGTCGAACACGCCTATTACCGCACGGGCCTTCCCGCCTGGCTCATCCAGCAGCTCGCACGTTACCAACACGTGCTGCAACGCAACTGGCGTCCGGCGCGCCTGCCGGAGAGCATTCATCGCTTTTGGAGCACACACACCCGCCTGTGGCGCTGGCTCTGCGCGCGACATCCGTGCGACGCGCCCGCCGATGTGCAGCGCCAGGACATTTTCGCTTACATCGACCAGCGGTTGGCAGCCGGATACGCCGCCAGCGGCATCAACCAGGACTTGCGCTATTTCCAGGCCTTCCTGCGCTTCCTGCAAGAACAGGATTTCGCCGTGCCGCAGGCTTTGTTGCGCCTGCGCGGCCTCAAAGAAGCGCAGCGCCTGCCGCGTTTCCTCACCGACGCGCAAATCCACAGCCTGCGCGACGATTTCGAGCGCCAGGTCGCCCAAGCCGCCAACGCCGCGCAACGCCGTGACGCGCTGCTGGATCGCGCGGCCTTCTACCTGCTCTGGCACGGCGGACTGCGCCTGGGTGAGGTCGAAGAACTGCGGCTGGAAGACCTGGACTTGCCGGGACGCCGTCTCACCGTGCGCCGGGGCAAGGGCCTGCGGGATCGCACGGTGTACCTGACGACCACGGCGACGCGGGCGCTGCACGCCTATCTGGACGCGCGCGGCCTGGGTAGCGCGGACCACGTCTTTCTGCACCGCAATGCGCCGTTGTACAAGGACCTGGTGCGCGACCGGATCAAGGCAGCCGGGGAACGGGTGGGCGTCAAGGTCAGCCCGCACCGGCTGCGCCACACCTTCGCCACGCAGTTGGTGAACGCCGGGTGCAAGATCACGACGATCCA
This sequence comes from Anaerolineae bacterium, assembly GCA_034433375.1. Classification (GTDB taxonomy): domain Bacteria; phylum Chloroflexota; class Anaerolineae; order B4-G1; family SLSP01; genus DSWT01. The sequence goes on from DAOUAQ010000195.1 coordinate 7,149, forward strand.
GAAGCTCCTGGGCCACCAGAGGATCAACTCGACGCTGATCTATGCCCGCGTCCACGACTGTACCGTGGCTGAGGATTACTACGCGGCAATGGAAATCGTGGAGCAACGGCTTTCTCTGCCCGCGCCGGATGCGGCAGAACTTGACTCTGAACCGGCGCGTGTCACGCCAGGCGAAAATGTTAATGTGCTGCTGGACCAGTTGCGCGCGCCGCACCTGGACCTGGAAGCGCGTCTGGCGCTGGTCGCGCAACTCCACACTGTCTTACAAGAGACTATCCCGGAACCGCAAATGGTTGTAGAATAGAGTTACCGGCGCGGAGGATAGGGCAACGCAGGAGTGCGACCTGAGCGCCGCCGCCGGTGACGGTGCAACCGGG
>DAOUAQ010000196.1:0-17689 GCA_034433375.1 Anaerolineae bacterium
ACGGGGGTGAAGCGCAGCGTCCCGGTCGTCTGCGGGCTGACGTAGGTGACGGTGGGGTGCGGGATCAGCGCGGGGTTGGAGGAGATCGCCGTAACCGCCAGAGTCTGCGCCTCGTTGGCCGCCCCGCTGGTGATGCCGGTGAGGGCGACGGTTTGCTCGCCTGCGTCCTCGGCGATGGTCCGGTTGGAGATCGCGTCCAGCGTGGGCGCGTCGTTGCTCGGGTTCACCGTCACCTGGAACGCGCGCACGGTCGTCGAGAAACCGTCGCTCACAGTGACGCTGATGGTCGCCGCGCCCCACTGGTCGGCCAGCGACGTGAAGCGCAGCGCGCCGGTCGTCTGCGGGCTGACGTAAGTGACGATCGGGTGTGGGATCAGCGCGGGATCGGAGGACAGGGCCGTGACGGAGAGCGCCTGCACTTCGTTAGCCGCCCCGCTGGTGATGCCAGTCAGGGCGACGGTCTGCTCGCTCGCGTCTTCGGCGATGGCAAGATTGCCGATAGAATTCAGCGTCGGTGCGTCGTTGACCGAGATGATCACCACCGTCACCGTGGCCGTGGCGTACAGCAGGCCGTCGCCGATGGTGTAGGTGAAATGCTCCGTCCCGTGCAGGTCGAGTGTGGGCGTGTAGCGCAGCGCAGCCCCCACGATGGCAACCTGGCCGAGCGTCGGCGTTCCCACCGCCGTCAGGGCCGGGATTTGCCCGTCGGGGTCGCTGTCGTTGTCCAGCACGGTCAGGGTGATCGGCGTGTCCTCAGGCGTCGCAAAGGCGTCATCCACTGCGACCGGTGGGTCGTTCAGATTGCTGACCGTCACCGTGATGCGGGCGGTGGCTCGCAGGCCGCCGGGATCGCGCACGGTATAGGTGAAGGCATCTGTCCCGAAGAAGTTGAGCGTGGGCGTGTAGGTGATGGTCGCGCCGTTGGTTGTCGCCGCGCCGTGCGCCGGGACGCCCAGGCTCGCTACCGTCAGGCTGTCGCCGTCCACGTCGTTGGCGTAGGTGGGGAAGGGCGTGAGGTTCACCGGGACATTTTCATTTGTTGCCACCGAGATGTCGGCGGCGGTCGGCGCGTCGTTGACCGGGTTCACCGTCACCAGAAGGGCGCGCACGGTCGTCGAAAGGCCGTCGCTCACGGTGACGCTGATGGTCGCCGCGCCCGACTGGTCGGCCAGCGGCGTGAAGGACAACGTACCGGTCGTCTGCGGGCTGGTGTAGGCGACGGTCGGGTGCGGGATCAACGCGACATTGGATGACTGCGCTGTAACGACCAGCGTTTGCGCTTCGTTAGCCGCCCCGCTGGTGACGCCGTTGAGGGCGACGGTTTGCTCGCCCGCGTCCTCGTCGAGAACGAGAGCAGTGAACGCATCCAGCGTGGGTGCATCGTTGATCGCGTTGATCGTCACCTGGAACGTCTGCGCGGTCGTCGAGATACCGTCGCTCACCGTGACCGTGATCGTCGTTATCCCCCATTGATCGGCGAGCGGCGTGAAGTGCAGTGTGCCGCTTGTCTCCGGGCTGGTGTAGGCGATAGTCGGGTGTGGGATCAGCATCACATTCGACGATTGAGCCGTGACGTTGAGCGTTTGCGCTTCGTTCGCTGCCCCAGTCGCGATGCCGGTCAGGTTGACGGTTTGCGGCCCCGCATCCTCGTCCAGGATGACATCACCGATGGCACCGAGTGTTGGAAGGTCGTTCACAGCGTTCACCACGACCGTAACGGTGGCCGTTGCTTGCAGCATACTATCGCTGATCGTATAGGTGAAGGTATCCGTGCCGTTCAGGTCGGTCGTCGGCGTGTAGCGCAGCACAGTCCCCAGTTTGGTGACCTGGCCCAGAAGCGGCGTGCCCCATGCGATCAGCGTAATCGGCTGGCTGTTAGGATCGCTGTCGTTGCTCAACACATCAATCGTGAGTGCGGTATCCTCGTTTGTCGTGACCTCGTCGTCGACGGCGGTTGGCGGGTCATTAGGCCCGGTCACCGTGACTGTAATGCGAGCCGTGGCCTGCAAGCCGCCCGGATCGCTCACGGTATACGTGAAGGCGTTGGTGCCGATGAAGATCGGCCCCGATGTGTAGGTGATGATTTGCCCGTCGGTGGTGGCCGTCCCGTTGTCTGGCGTGCCCACGCCGATCACGGTCAACGGGTCGCCGTCCCCGTCGCCGGCATACAGCGGGTAAGGCGTGATCTGTAGTGGGAATCCGGCGGTCGTTTCTGTCACTACATCGTTGGCGTAGGGCGCGTCAGCGACCGATTGGACGGTGAGTGTTACGGTAGCGATGCCCGAGCTGGCGAGATCGTTGGTGACGCGGTAGGCGAAGCTATCTGGCCCGTGATAGTTGGCCGTTGGTGTGTAGACGAAGGAGCCGTCGGACCGCAGGAGCACCGTCCCATGGCTGGGGGCCGACTCGACCGTGACCGTCAGCGTTGTGCGCGTGTTGACGATGTCGTTGCGGAACACACCCGGCGCCGCCACGTCCAGCACAACGTCCTCATCGGTTGTATAGCTGTCGTCTACCGCCAGGAGATCGAAGTAGTAGACGTAGGCGCGGCCAGACAAGGCGGCATTCGGCGCGCCGACGACGAGGGTATCGTCATACAGCGCGAGCGCCGCGCCGAAGTGATTGTAGGCATTGCCGTCGGTGCGGGTGATCACTTCGGCCAGGCCCCAGTTGTTGGACAGAGGCACGCCGGGATTGGCGGGGTCGTAGTCGCGCAAGAAGACGTAGACTGCACCCTGCTCGGCGTTGCCGCCAATCTCGGCAAGCGGCGCGCCCACAGCGATCCGGTCGCCTGCGATGACGACCGCAGCGCCAAACCCGCCGTTCAGAACGTCGGTGGGCGTCAGTGTAGCAACCTGCCCCCAGGCGTTGTCTCCGCCCTGGTTCTGGAGGTAAACGTAGACTTCTTCCACTTGGGTGTAGATGTCTTTCCCTTCGCTGCCGATGACAAGGGTATCGCCGTCTATGTCCACGCTCGCGCCGAACCCCGCGTCCGCAGAAGGCGTCGGGCTGGTCAACGTGAGAGGTAACGCTGTCCAGGTATAGTATGGCGGCCCCATCTTATCGTAGGTATACGTGTAAATCTTGGCCGCGCCCACGGGGATGACGACATCGCCTGGTTCACCCCAGTCCGGCGCACCCACGACGAGCGTGTTGCCGCTGAGGGCCAGGGCCGCCCCAAAGCTGCCGCTCAGGTCATAGAGATAAGAATAACCATCATCCCCGCCGGCATAGACAGTTCCGCCCATGAAACCGGGACTTGAAGGCGCGCCGATGATAAACGCATCTGGGCCAAGCTGCTCCACTGCGTAGCCGCCACGCTCGTCTACTGTGCCTAAGAACCAGGTTTGTGTGATGACCCACTGCCCATAGTCCGGGTTCGAGGGTTGTTCAGAGCGGAATCGGTACGCCTCCCCGCCATTACCGGCATACGGCGCGCCGATCAGGATGTCGGGGACGACGTTGCCGGACAGGTAGCCTATGGCGACCGCTGAACCAAAGTCGCCGCCGGTGTGCGTGAACGTGGTAGATACCCCCCAGTTGCCGGACAAGTCGTTGTACCGCCAGAGGTAGGCCACTCCCCATCCATTGACAGGGGATTCACCCTCCGTGTAGGTCATCATCTCGCCGGGCGCGCCGATGAGGAGATAGTCGTTATACACCGAAAGCGCCCTGCCAAACCGCCTGTCGGTGTCATCGGCGGTGGGTGAGAGGATGTCGCCGGGCCGTATGGTGATGGAAAGGGCCGCAGAAGCCGCCAGTGGTTTGGGCTGCGCCGGTTGGGAGTAGGGAGTAGGAAGTAGGGAGTAGGCAGGATGCTCCGCCGGCGCGGGCGCGGTGTCAAGCGCAGGTGCAGGCAGCACCTTCACACTCCCCTGCACTGCCGGGAGCGGGCCGAGCGCAATCGCCAGCGCGTTGCCCGGCGTGGCGTAAGTCCCTACCTGCTGCGGGCTGGCCGGGTTGGCGATGTTGATGACGCGCAGGCCGCCCGCGTCATCGGCCAGGTAGACGTAGTTGCCCTGCACCACCACATCGGAGGCGAGGCCGGGCGTGTCCAGCAGAACCGGCGCGGCGCTCGGATTGGCGAGGTTCACGATCGCCAACCCCCGGCTGCCGTCGGCGATGTAGGCATAGTTACCGGATACCACGACGCTGCGCCCGTCGCCGGCGGTGTTGTAGGATGCGGTATCGTTGGGGAGGCTTGGGTTGGCGAGGCTCACGCGCCACAGCGCCCCGGACGGTGCGTATACTTGATTGCCTGCGATAGCGAAGCGCCCGGCGACGGAGGGCCGTTTCGTCCAGGCCCCGGCCTCGAACAGACCATAAACATTCACCGTGCAGTCCGCCGTCAGACGATAGACTTTGTTCGCCAGGCTCGATTGGCCGACCGTCGCCAGGTACCACGGCGATCGATAATAGTCCGTCGCGCTGACCACGCCCGCGCCGCACGGCGAAGAGAACCCGTTGAGCACCAGGTTGAAATCTTCGGCGACGGTCGCGTAGCGGTACTGCGCGCCGCTCAGCGTCCGCGTGATGGCCACGCGCGGCGCGAGCGTGTCTACTTGCCCGTTCCACACCTGCGCGTTGAGGTCGGCGACGCCGGTATGCCCGGCCGTATCCACGCCGCGCAGGACGAGCGCATACGAGCCTTCCAGACCGGCCGGCACACTCGCGCTCCAACGGCTCAGGTTCACGCCGCTGCCGGACTGGGCCAGGGTCGTCGCCTGCCAGCCGGTCTTGTACAGTGTGTCTACTTCCAACGGCAAGAGCGCGCGCGGATAGATCTGGACATCATCCAATTTGCCGCGCCAGTAGCGCAAGCTGGAAGGCAGCGCCGCCAGCGTCCACGCCACATCGACTGCATAGCCGCCGGAGGAGAGCCGTTGGCTGCCTGTCCCCGGTTGTGGATCGAAGGTGATACTGCGTTGCCAACTCGTGGCCCACCGGTACGAGATTTGCAGGGTGGATTGCGAGCACAGCAGGTCCGGCACATTGAGCGTGATCGGAACGTATGGCGTGGCCGGGCTGGTCCCATGGGAAAGAGACTTGCCGTCAAGTGCCACATCGTAGTAGCCCATGCTGATGGGCGTGAATGTGAGATTCTGGAATTTGACACAGCCGGCCACCGTGGGGGAGCCGCGCCCGATGTCGAACCCTGACGTGTTCGCCGGAAGCTGGCCCGCAAACGCCGTGGTGGTCGCGCGCTGCACGCCGTTCACATACAGGTTATAGGTTACGCCGTCGAACGTGGCCGCCACGTGGTTCCATGCGTTTTCGGTCAACGCGGCGGGTGTGTACGCAATGAGCGCCTGTGTTCCATTGCCAAAGCCACCGACCAGGACATTTCGGTTGAGCACCTGGAGGGTGGGATAGCTGTATCGCGTATCCGTGTAAGCGTCGCTGCTCAGGATGGGATAGGGATTGTTGTCCTCCGGAGATGGGTACACCCAGGCGGCCACGCTGAAGCGCGAGCCGGGGAGCAGGCCAGGTTGCGGCTCAACGGCGACATAGTCATCCACGCCGTCGAGGCGTAAACCAGAACCGCCGACCGCCCCGGACGTGGCTTTGTTCGCGCTATCCGCCCCGGTATACAGCACGCCGTCGTGTCCCCAGCCCGAGGCGTCGGACAGCGTTGTGCCGTCCGCGGCCCACGCTTCGTCAAGCGTGAGCCGGAGCGTTGGCTCGGCGCCGAGGTACAACCGTTCGCGGAGCGTCTCGGCGGACAGGGCGCGGTCGAACATCCGCACGTCGTCAATGACGCCGGGGAAGCGATGGCTTACGCCGTCCGAGCGGCTGCCCACCGCCGAGACCCCGGTACATTGCGCCATGCTGCCCGCAGCCGCTGTGCTGGCGACCAGTTGCCCGTCGCGGTAGAGTCGAATCGTCGCGCCGTCATACGTCCCGGCCAGGTGAACCCAGGTATTGAGCGGGATAGCCACGGCTTGCTCGGCGTACCGCCACGTGCTGCCCACTTTGACCCAGATGCGCGGGTAGTGATTGACTTTATCTTCGTTGAGCGACAGCAACAGACCGCAGCTCTTGGCTTCTTTGTAGGAGATGATGGTTTCGCGCGCGCCGGTTTGGCCCGTGCGCTTGACCCAGGCCGAGACGGTGGCGTTCGTAAACGTCCCGAAGTTGGGCAACGCGATGGTCGTTTGCTTGCCGTCGAAGGCCGCCGCGCTGCCGGAGTGCCCCACCACCCCGTAACTGGGGCAAGCCGCGCCCGTGCATGTGCCGTGATGCGCCTTGCCGTCGCTGCCGGGCAGCGCGATATCATACCAGGTGAGCAGTCCACTCTGGTCGGGCATATCGTCGAGCGCCAGGTGCAGGACTTCGCCGGGCAGCGGCGTTTCGTTGTAGAGCGGGGAGCCGGGCAGCGTGGGCCGCCAAGCCACTTGCGCGCTGCTCAGCCCGGCGACTTTGGACTGCGCCAGGGCACGCACTTCTTCGGGCAGCAGCGCCCGCGCGACGATCACCAGCTCGTCGAGGAACCCTACATAAGACTCAACGAGCGACGCGCTGCCGGCGTTGGTCCCCCCGCCAATCAGCAGGAGGTCGTCGAGGTCGGCTTGCAGGGCTGTGGTTGCGGTGAAGACGGTTTGCAGTTGGCCGTTTTGATACAGGCTGACTGCGTTATCATCCCCAACGACCACCGCCACATGCGCCCATTCGTTGGTTCGCAGTGTACCGGCGGTGTAGGTGCGCGGGCTGGCGCCCAGGGCTGCGAACAGCAGTTTGTCGTTTTGCAACCCGAGGCTAAAGCCATTGGCGCTCCGCGTCTGGGCTGTCGCTACAAGCCGCTGGATGCCGGACAGCGTATCGGGTCGGATCCAAGCTGCCACCGACAGACCGGCCGCGCGCTCGTTGATTGCGCTATGCGCGACCTGGAGGCTCTGCGTCCCCCCGAAGCGCGCTGCTTTGCCGTACATCCCGGTGGCGCCGGCTTCGGGACATGCGCCAAAGCACGTGGCGTGGAGCAACGCGCCGCCGTTGTCATAGAAAAGGGTGGCTCCCGCGCTCTCTTCGAAGTGCAGCAGGAGCGCCGTATCGCGCGGGGCCGGCGCTTCGCTCAGCGTGCCTTGCACCGACTGGGTGGACGTGATCGCCGTCGTCGGCAGTTGAGCGTCGCCGCCGGGGGCGGCAGCGTCTACCAAAATTGTGCCGAGCACGAGGCTCGCCTGATTGCCGATACGGTCGGCGGCTTCCAGGCGGACGGTGTAGCGACCCGTCGGGCGCGCCTCCGCGATGCGATAGGTAACAGCCCAGGTATTCCCGGCCAGCGTGACGGCTTGCGCCTGCCCGCCGACAATCGCGCCGTTCGCATCCAGCAGCGCCACCCGGACGCTATCCAGTTGGAGGCCGCTGCCGGACGTAGACGTGCTGCCGATATTGGGATCGGAGACGATGCCACTTAAATCCACCAACCAATGGTTGGAAAGCGTGGGGTGCAGCCGCGCGGAAAGCAAGGTATCGGAAGGGATACTCAGGTTTGCCGCAGGCGGCGTCGCATCCACGTACAAGATTGTGTTGGCCGAGGTCGCCTGATTGCCGGCCCAGTCCGTGGCGCGAGTGGCGAAGGTGTACTGCCCCTCGCCGCTCGTCTTGAAGAACGGGCACCAGGCCGTGTCTCCGACTGAATCTGTACACGCCGGCGCCGCCACGGTCATCTGGTTTCCACTGCCTTTGGTCACCAGCAGTTCCACCTGGCTCACACCGGCGTATTCATCCTGCGCGGCGACGTACATCAACACATCCTGGTTCGCCAGGTAAGGCAGGTCCGCGTTGTAAGAACGCAGGGCCGACATGGGTGCGGTCGCGTCCACGAACAGCGCGTCGCTGCGGTGTTCCTGCACCAGCTTGCCCTGGTAGCGGAAGATGTCCCGCACCGCGTAGGCGTTGAGGGCGTGATCATACAGCGAGACCTCATCCAGCCGCCCAAAGAACGGATTGCCCGTACTCAGCCCGCCAAGCGAGACATCGTCCGTAGTGGCACACGCCGTACCGCTCACGGCGACGCTGCCCTGTTCGTACCCGTTCACATAGATGCGGGCCGCGCTGCCGTCGTAAGTGCCCACCACATAGTTCCACTGGTTGGGCAACAGTTGCACCTGGCTGGCGACCGCCACCGCCGCGCCGCACGCGCTGCCCGATGCGGGCGCGAGGGTCAGTGTAGCGGTGAGACCGCCGGCCGGGATGGAGAGTTTGTAATTATTGCCCTTGCTCACCAACACTTGTTCGTTATTCTTGATAGCCGCCGGTTGCACCCAGGCCCCCACGCTAAAGCGCGGCAAGTTGAGGCTCGTATTGGCGGCAATCGTAATCCGGTCTGTCGTGTGGCCGGGCGCCATGTTGAATTCAACCGCTTGCCCGGCTTGCCCGTCTGCGCCCGCCGCCGGGCAGTTCGCGCATGTCCCGGAGAACGCGCCGGTGACACTGGTAAACTGCGTCGCGCCGGACGCCTCATCCAGGCGCAGATGGACGATGGGCGCTTCTTGATAGATGGTTTGGATGCCGGCGTCAGAGGGCGGGAGGGTAAAAACGCGGACATCATCAATCGTGCCGGCCCAGTACGAGCCGCCGGCCGGATGGCGGCCCACGACCAGGGGCCGAGTGGTCCACGAGTTGGCCGTTACGGTCGTGACCAACTGGCCGTTCAGGTAGAATTTGACCTGGTTTCCCGTCAGGGTCGTAGCGACGTGCTGCCAGGCGTTGGGCGTGACCGCTGCGCCGGTATCCACGAGCGTGCTGCCGTTCAGCACCTTCCAGCGCAGACCCTCGCGCATGATGGCCCAACTGCCCGTACTGAGCACTGCGCGGGTGGTGGTGTCCAGAGTCGTAGGCCGCACCCAGGCCATGAGTGCGCCGCCTTGCGCCGTGTCGAGCGTCAACGTCGTGCTCAGCCAATCGCTCGCGCCGTCGAACAGCGCGGCCTGGTTGATACGCCCGGCCACGCCCGTGGTGGGGCAAGCCCCGCCGGCGCTGGCGCAGAAGGCGTTGCTCTGGCGGCTCAGGTCTACCGCGTTTTCAAAGGACGCCACGCCCGGCGCTTCGTCCAGCTTGAGGTGGAGCGTCAGTCCGGCGGCCCGGTACAGCTCGTCAATCTCTTCGGTGGAGAGCGGACGTCGGTAGATGGCGACATCGTCCAACGTCCCACGGAAGGGCATGGCGTCGTTATAGAAGGCCCACCGGGTGTCATCGCCCAGGTACAGGCCGGCGTAGCGATCCTTATCGTTCAAGGCTATAAAGCGCAAGCCGGGTTTGGTGGTATCGAAGGGGAAGTCGGTGGTACATGCCTCCGTCCCATCCGTGCTCTTCAGGCATCGATCGTGATTTTTCAAATCATGGCGATGCACGAGGCCTAGCGTAGCGTAACCGCTCACGCTTTTCGAAAGGTCCACATCGATGTTAGCGCCGTCAGAGAGGTTGGTCCACGAGCAACCACTGCATACGTTGCCATTCCATTTCAGGCTGAAATCACCCTCCAACACGTCGCCACTGGTGGTGGGCCACGTATCGTAGACGTGTAATTGGTCAATCCAGACGCTACCGCGCTGACCGGAAGACCCGACGCGCAGGGCTGTAGCCGTGGTAGGTTTGGCGCTATTCAAATACCAGCTTGCTACGCGCACATTGTTGACGTAGAGGTTCAACTCGCTGGCGTTGTACGTGGCGATGACGTGGTTCCAGGCATTGGCGGTTAGCACTGTATTGGTCGAGGTGCGCGACACCCATTGGTTGCCGTCGCCGAAGCCCACCCGGACGTGACGGCCCACCATCTGCAACGAGGGATATGCGGTCTTTGCGCCGCTCTGCTCGCCCATAATGCCCTGCGCGTAGGGCGGGCTGAACGCGAACTGGACTTGATTGCCGTACACCGAATCGGAACGGACTTCGATGGTATGCACACCCGCGTTGAGATAGTAGTGCAAGTTGGACGCTGTTCTGTCCCAATACTCGACATAAGAGGCGCTGTCTTCCCAGGGATCGGCGGAAGCGATTTGGACGCCGTCCACGTAGACCCTGGCCTTGCCCTGGAGACTGCTCCGCACGGTAAAGTCATAGTAGCCGGCCGGGAAGTCGAAGTCCCCTTTATAGTAGCGGGTGTAGCCGCCCGCAGGGGTTGTGACATCCAACATCAGGCCGCTGGCGGGATCTATCCAACCGTCCCAGCTCACACATCCGGTTTTGTACGGCGTCGAGGCCAGGTAGTAGCCAGCCTCGAAATGACAAGCCGTGTTCACCGGTTCGGGCTGCGGGTTGGGCTTGACCCAGGCGGCGAGTGTGAACTGGCCGTCACTCAGGTCGAGGCTGGGGCGGCTGGCGATGCTGAGATAGTCGTTGCCGTCAAATTTGCCGCTCCACGGGCCGGTCACGCCGGAGGCGCGGGTCGGGCACGTGGAGCCACTGCACGTACCGCCGTTACTCAGCCCGGAGTCATCGGCAAAATACATTTTCGGGTCTAGCGGCGTCGGGCCTGTCGTTTGCTCAAACTGGACACGCAGGACCGGACGCCCGTACAATTCGCCGATTTCGTTGATGGTGAGGGGGCGGTTGTACGCGCGCACATCGTCCAACCAACCTTGCCACGCGCTGCCCAGGGTCACGGCGCCTGCGCCGGTGAAAGCCGCGATGCCGGTGCGGCTGGCCTTCAGTTCGGTGTTGACGTAAATCGCCTGCTCGGATTTCTCCTTATCGTAGCGGAAGACCAGGTGATACCAGCGATTCGCCGCCAGGGCGGTGGGGCTGGATAAGACATTGCCGCCGAAGTCCATCGCCGGTTTGCCGTTAAGCAACATCAATTTTAACCGGGGCGTCCCGCTCGTGCTCAGGATGTGCCGCTCGCCGCTCAGGTCGTTGGTGTTGACCCAGACGGAGACGGCGAAACTGGAATCGGTGAGACCCAGGCGGGCCGCATCGGGCAGGGCAACGGATTGGGTGCCGTTGAACTTGAGCGCGTAATCGAAGTAACCGGCTTCCGCGCGCGTGGGGCACGTTGTCCCGGCGCACGTCCCATTGGCTGCCGGTAACGTGCCGGCATGGTCCAGGAACACGGTTTGCGTTGCATCTTCGTCCAGCGGCAGCCAGAGTTGGGCGTAGTTGGATTGCTCGCGCCAATCGGTGATGAGCGCCTCGGCGGTTTGGGTGACGCTGATGGGGCGTGTGTCCTGGGAGGCGATCCCCAAACTGCCGGCCATGCTTGTCTCCGCGAGCGGCTGGAGCACGAAGGTCTGCGGATCCGGCGTCCGCACGGCCAGCGCGGGCGCGCTGCTGAATGACAGCAATCCCTGGGCGTAGCGGCCTAGCAGTTTGTTCGCCAGCGTAGCCGTATAAGCCAGCGTTTGCTCCGGCTGGACAACCCTATCGTTGAGGTTAAAACGGCCCGCCATCACGGCTTGCACTTCCGCCGTACTGAGCGCGCGGTCGAAGAAGACCACATCATTGAGCCGCCCGACGAGGGTATTTAGGGTGGATGTAGCGCCGATCACCAGCGCATCGTCCGTATCCGGTTGGGCCGGGTTAGCGGCTGTCACCTTTTGCCGGAACACGCCGTTGACGTAGAACGAGACCGCATTGGCGCTGTCCATCACCGCCGCCACGTGCGTCCATTGGTTGGCTTGCAAGCCGACGGAGGCGTTGTAGGTGGTCACGTTGTATGTTCTAAAGGATAGGCTGGTGTTCGACAGGCCAAACGCAAAGCCATTACTGCTGCTGAGCGCGGTGTCCGTCGCCAGAATGTTTTGATTGCCCGACACGGTGGTGGGGCGTATCCAGGCCGCCACGGTGAAGTTGTTGCGCGCGCGGTTCACCGGGCCGTTGAGCAAGCGCAAGGCATCGCCGCTGCCGAACTGGGCGGCGTAGGCGTAGCGCCCGTCCTGCCCGGCGTCGGGGCATGTGGCCGGTACGCACGTGGCGACGTTGGTGACATTGGCGTCATCCCGGAAGGTCTGCGCGCCGGCGGCTTCGGCCAGGCGCAGCAGCATGACGGGCGCATGGGTCTCTTGCACGCCGGCCGACATATTGAGCACGTTCGGGTCGGAGGGCACGTTGGGATTGTAGCCAAAGGTCTTTTCTTTGAAATCGGTCAGGCCGTCGTAGTCGGCATCGGGGTTCAATGGATCGGACGTAACCCAGGTAAAGAGTTGCGTGCCGCTCGTATTGATGGCATAGACCATTTCCCAGCCAGTCAGTTCTTCCTTGTCCGTCAAGCCGTCGCCATCGGTATCTTTGCGCATCGGATCAGTGCGTAGAGCACCTTCTTCGGCGTCCGTCAAGCCGTCGTCATCGCTGTCCTGGTGCAGGGGATCGCTGCCGTGTGCCAACTCCCAATCGTCGGACAGGCCATCGCCATCGGTGTCCCAACGGCTGTCGTCGGGGTCTGCGCCGCCGTCGGCCGGCCCTAACAGGCTGTCGCCGTCGAAGTCTGCTTGCCGCTGGAACGTCAGCCCGTCAGATTGCCCCCACGCGAGGCTGTAGCCGCCGTCGCGGGCCACGCCCTCGTAGAACGCATCCAGGGTGGCCGGCAAAACGTCGAGAACAAAACGTCCGCCCAGGTCAATGTGGGTCGAGTTGTCGTTGCCCCGGATGACGCAGACGGGGATCAGGCAGACGTAGGGCAAGATACACCCCGGCATGAGCGGATTGGGGATCGTCCAACACTCCTGCGTCGCCACATCCGCCCCTTCGGTCAAGGTGGCCTGGATGGGTTGGTTGATACCGGCGGTGTCTAGAGCAAACGCCTCGCTTGCAGGTGTAGGATTCGCGTAAAACGCGTGCGCTGTTCCAGAGGATTGCCAGTCGCTCTTCATTTGATCCAGGTCAACCCCTTCGAGATCAGCTTCCTCGTTTTGGATTTCGTACTTGAACGTCGAACGTTTCACATTGCTATCGGAGAACTGCCACCAATATGAGAGAGACTTCCAGTCCACCGGAATCAGATTTGTGCCGCTCTTCCAGTTGGCGACCATTTCGTCAGTGGGGGGAACGACGGGCACCAGCTTGATCGTGGTGGTGAGATCGAGGGTGAGATAAAGATCATTGCCCACCGCCATGCCCTCATCCGGCTCTTCCAGTTCATAGTCAAAGCGACCAAGCTGGAGCCGATCCGGGTCTTGCAGGTCGGTCAGCGCGCGGGCGCTGAAGATGAACCACTTGACCGCCTCGGACAGCCAACCGGTAAGCCCTTTACAGAGCCACTGGCCGACGGGCGTCTTCTGCACGTCGTATTTAACGATGACGGATGCCAGGGCGCAGATCGCCATCACCAGCGCGTCAAAAGCTCCAATGATGGCGGAGATAATCTGCCCCACAACCGGGATCAAGGAGATGACCAACATGATGGTTGCGACGATGGCGTAAGCGATGAAATCGGCAATCGCGGCGTGCGCGGCGACGCTGCTCATCTTGAGGTGGCCGACGACAATCGTGACGATGGCCCCGGCAAAAGCCACGACCACGCCAATGACCAGCCCAATGACGGCGCCGACCACGGTGGCCTTAGAGATGGCGGCCATCGTCTTCGTCACCGCCTCATAGATGGTCTTGATCGCCAGGACAACCTGCACAACCGCCAGTGTAATCCCGATCACCAGATTAAGCATCAGCTCGACCTTGATAAAGATAAAGCCCACGGCAACCGCAATAATCAGCAGCGATACGCCGATAATCGCCACCCCGACCACCGCCGCGAACGATTTGCCGCTGTTGAAAGTGTCGGCGAGGGTATCGAAAAGGCTGTTCAGCTTCTCCGTCAGCATGTCCTTGACGCCGCGTCCAATCAGCCAGAAAACATCCTTCGGCCCCGTGATCCCGGCGGCGGTGAATCTGCCCCCCAGGCCCACATAATTCATCTGAATCTTGAACGCGCGATACGCCGCATCCGCGATCAGTTCGGTGACGGCCACGATGCCCTTCGCCCCGCCAGTCGCCCCGCCATAGACGGAATGGGTCATCAAGTAGGAGATGGTCATCCCCAACGAACCATCGCCGTGGAGCGGGTTGTACGGATAGAGCGGGGTGTTGCCCACCGCCGCCAGGCTCGTGCGCCCCCGATTGAGCGCCAGATAGTACGAGCGGGCGACCGCAATCTGCCCATCGCGGATGTCTTCGGCTGTATCGGAAGGGGTATCGGCCACCAGCGGCAGGACTGCCTTCAACCGCACGCCGAGCAAGTCCCAGTATTCGGCCAGCGGGAAAGAGTTCCACGCACCGTTGCGATAGCGGTATGGCGCCCAGTTGATCGCAGCAATCGTGTTAAGCTGCTGGCCGCTCAAGTTGAATGTGACCACGTTGTTGACAATCGTGCGCGTTGCCTGCGTATCCAGGTTGGCTTCGCGATAGTATTCCTCGCGGGCGAACAACAGGCTCGGCGTGGCGTCGGTGTACGCGGCGAAGTTGGTATTGAGGATGCGCAGCGTGTCGGTCATCATCACGAAGGCGACGTGATCCTGCGTGGGATACGTCACCGTCTCGACCTGGAACGTGACCGCGGTCGGAATCCCCCAGCGCAGCGTCTCGGTGACGGTCGAAGGCAGCGGGGCGTCGAAGCGGCGGCTGATCGTGTCGTCGGCGACGGTGACGCCGTCGTAGGTCGTCGCCACGCCCAGGTCGCGGATGTCGTTGTCGTTCGCGTCGCGGCCCGACAAAAAGACCTCTTCCAGGCCCAGCGACAGCGGCCACAGCCAGTTATCCATCTGGCGCTCCTCCGGCGTCGCTTTGGTGGAGGGGTCTTCCCACAGGATCGCCATGTTGAAGCCGCGATCCTCGCGCACCGTCAGGCCGGTGAGGTACCACTCGTCGCTGTACGTATGCACAACCTGGGAGACGTTCAACTCCCAGCTTTCGCGGTAGTCGCACCAGATTTCGGCGTCTTCAGTGCTTATGTCGCCCGGCATGGACTTGCACATGTCGGACAGCACCTGCACCATCCACACGAGGCGCACCTTTTGCGCCGCGTCGCCCAGGCTGCCGTTGTTGGGGAAATAGGGCATCCGCGCGGCGAAGGCCACCCGCCCGCCGCCCGACGCATCGGGCACCACGTTGACCGGCACATACAGCAGCACTGCGCCGGACGCGCCCTTGTCGCGCGCGGTGACGCCATACGCCTCCAGCGGGGCGGGGTTCACCATACGGTCGGTATACCCGGCGGTCGTCAGGTCGGGGATCTGCGCGCAGGCCGGCATGTGCCCGGCGCTGGACATGATGACAAAGTGTTCGCCGTCGGCCACAGCCGTCAGGCGGACATTGTTGATCGTCCACGCATAAGGATTCGGCGGATTGGTGACGGTCACTTCGCCGACTTTGGTTCCGGGCTTGTCACACGTTCCGGCGTACACGCCCATCCACTCGAAAGTATTGCCGGGCGTGAAGCGCGCCGTCACCACCGTCGTCGGCGCGGCTGCCGTGCCGCCTGGCGTAAAATCCAACGTGGCCGAGAGCCACGTCGTGAAGACCGGCGGCGTGGTGCTGATCGGCCAGGAGGTATCCACGCCCTGAAGCTGCACGCTGGTCTGCATCGCCGTCGTGAACGGGAGCGGCAGGTTGCTGCCGCTCAACTCGACTTCGAGCATGGGGATGAGGCGCACGTCGCCATTTTGCGCCCGTGGGTCGGCGGCGCGCTCGCTCGCCGACATATCCTCGGCGAAGGTGGCGTCGTTGCCCGTCCGCCGTTGAATCTGCCCCTGCTCGTCGCCGCTCGGCCAATCGAGAACGTTCATCACGTAGGTCAGGTGTTTCGGATCCACCGGGCGCAACTGGAAATCCGCTACCACGGGGTAATAGGTCGTCCCCGACTTGAGCGCGAAATTGCTCGCCTTCCACTGGAAGGGGTTGTCACGGCTGAACGGCGCGACTTGCCCCACTATGGAGAGCGGCGAAAGGTCTATCTGGTCGGGTACGCCGTCGCTGTCGCTGTCGGCGTCGAACACGTTAGGCGTGCCGTCGCCGTCGGTATCGCGGCAGGCCGTATTCACGCCCGGCGTCGTCCCGTTGACCGTGCGGCGTTCGGGACATTCGATGTTGTCTGCCAGCCCATCCTTGTCCGAGTCCGCCTTGTTGGGGTTGCTGTACCAGCGCTTGCCGTTATAAACAAAACCGACCACTTCGAGGTTGTCGCTGATGCCGTCGCCATCGCTGTCGAAGTCGGTGGGGGAGGTGCCCAGGCGCAGCACTTCCCAACCGTCCCACAGCCCATCATCGTCGCTATCCTGGTCGGCGGAGTTCGTGCCGATCACGCTTTCTTGGCAATCGGTCAACAAGTCGTTATCCGTGTCGGTCGCCTTTTGCTCGTCCGTACACTGGCTGTACGGATCGTCTTCCGCGCTGGCTTGGGCCAACGTGACGTTCAAGGGGAGCGGCGTGGGCGGTGCGGCGACTGGCTGTGCGACATTTTGTAACGGGTCCTGGTTGGGATTCCAGTTCGGATCGGCCTGTTTGGCTTGCGCTTCGGCATAGCGGATCTGTTCATCTTGTTCTTGGTCGAAGGCCGCTTGCTTGGCCGCCTGCTCATCCATAAACGCCGCCGCCTGGAGGCTGTTGAGCAGCGGCGTGACGAGCATCGAGAGGATCACAACCACGACGATAGCCGCATACACCACCCGCGAGCGGTGATGCGTGACGAGCGTGAGCAGCATACCGAGCATCCCAAACAGCAGGCCGCTACGTATCCCGGCGGTCTGCCAATCGCTGGCCGTGCGCGGGAGGCGCAGGGCCGTTGCGAGCGCCTTGGCCGGTCCGGACGCCTGAGCCACGGCATAGTTGGTGAAATCGGTCTTCAGTTCAGCCTCGATCTGTTCACCGTTGGCCTGGCGCGGGTAGAGGATGTGCAGCGACAGGCGCAGCGGCAAACCATCCGCCCCAATCCACATCGCCCCCTCGCCGGTTGCGTCGTGGTAGACGTTGGACACATCGAGTGTGATTCCGGCCGGCAACTCGCCCTTGCGCGACAATTCCGCTTCCAGTTGGTCGCGGACGTAACGCGCCAGGCTCGGCCCATCGAGCGTGAAGGCGTATTGCGTGGCGTACACGGCGTAAGGCGAATCCGGCAAACTGACGGACGTCCCCACCTCCACCACATCTTTGACGCCGGCCAGGTATGCCATCAGGTCATTGCCGGGCGCAAACGCGCCGGAAAAATCGGACAGCTCCTGCCACTCGCCGCCGCTCGCGCGGCCATACGTCTTGTCGCCGTCCAGGCGGATTTCGACTGAGTCCTGACCGTTCAGCGCGTTGCCGCCTTCGTTCCACAACGTCATCAAGAACTGGCGCTGGGCCGTATTGGTCTGCCCCTCGATGTAGACGCTCTCCACGCGGCTGCTGCGTCCCACATTGGCGAGTGTGGGTGCGGGGTAGGTCGTCTGCGCAATCTCCGTGCTGAACTGATAGGCTCCGGTCTGCGCGGCGCGCGCCCACGCATTTTGCACAGCTTGCAGCGGGTCAACTTCGTCCGCGGCCCGGACCGCGGACAATCCGCCTGCTGCCACGGCGAGCAAGATGCCCACAACTATAAAAATGCGGCTGAATGAAATACGAGAGCGTTGCATAAGGTGCCTCCTCAACAATAGTCGAAAGTCGAAAGTCGAACTCTCGGTTCGTTCATTTTTAGGGCGGGTTGGCAGAATGCGCCGTGAGTCGCGTGTAAATCTCTGCTGGGAAATCCAACAGAGCCAGTAGTTTATGTTGTAGTTCAGAAAGA
>DAOUAQ010000197.1:0-8256 GCA_034433375.1 Anaerolineae bacterium
GAAGGAGGAGCACTTATGCCCGGAAAATTGTTAATCCAGCCCGCCGAGACGGCGGCAGAACGCAAGGCATTCATCCACTTTATGTGGGAAGTCTACAAGGGCGACCCCTACTGGGTGCCGCCGCTCATCTCGGAACGCATCGCGTTTCTCGATCCCGCCAAACACCCCTTCCACCAACACGCCAAAGTGCGTTATTTCACCGCACAGCGGGATGGGAAAATCGTCGGCACGATTGCCGGCATCATCAACCACAATCACAACCAGTATTGGGGCGACAAAGTCGGCTTCTTCGGGCTGTTCGAAGTCCTGCAAGACGAAGAAGCCGCGAAAGCGTTGCTGGCAACCGCAGAAGATTACGCGCGCTGTGAGGGGATGGACACCCTGCGCGGGCCGGTGAACTTCTCCACGAACGAGGAATGTGGGTTGCTGGTGGATGGTTGGAACGGCACGCCGGTCGCGATGATGACGTACAACCCGCGCTACTACGCCGATTTCATCGAGCGCGCCGGCTTCGTGAAGGCCCACGACCTCTATGCTTTCCTCTCGGATGTCTCCAACATCCAGCCGGACGGCGCCGGCCTCAATCCGAAAGTGCTGCGCGTGGCGGAAAAAGCGCGCAACCGGATTGAGGGGATTAGTTTCCGGCAGATCAACATGCGCAACTTCGACAACGATGCCCGTCTTTTCAAGGAAGTCTACAATGAGGCGTGGTCGAAGAACTGGGGTTTTGTGCCGCTGACCGAGGCCGAATTGGCGCACGAAATCGCGGCGCTCAAACCCATTCTCGATCCGCCGACCGTGCTCTTCGCCGAGAAAGACGGGCAGCCCATCGGCGCGAGTTTGCCCCTGCCAGACGTCAACCAGGCGCTACACCGCGCCTATCCGCGCCCCGGCGTGCCGGATTGGTGGTCGCTGGCGAAGATGATGTACTGGTGGAAGGTAGGCAAGAAGGTGACGACCCTCCGCGCGTTTGCCGGCGGCTTTATCGAGGCATACCGCGGGCGCGGTCTGGATGCCATTCTTGCCCTGGAGGACTTGAAGGTCGCCCTACGGCGCGGCTACACACACATTGAATTTTCGTGGGTGCTGGAGAGCAACGTTCCGATGCGCCAGACGGCGACCAACCTGCACGGACAGATTTACCGCACGTACCGGATTTATGATAAGGCGGTAGGCAGTAGACGGTAGACGGTAGACGGGAGAGGAAAGGGCAAGATAAGCAGAAAGTTTGATGCGGTCAGGGCAATCTGCTTGATCTGCTCAATCTGCTGATAAAAAAGGGGCCGCGATGACGCGGCCCCCTTTTCTCGCGCGCGAAATGGCCTAATACTTCTTCACAATCGCGCGGTAGGAGCCGGGTTGGCGGGCGAGCATAATTTGGGTTTCTTCGCGGCGGCGGCGAATCTCGTCCAGGTCGAGCCGCACGACGACGTAGCCCTCGTCCGGTTCTTCGAGCGCCGCCAGCACTTCACCGGAAGGCGCAAGGATGGCGCTTTGCCCGGCGAAGGTGTACGACGGCTCCTCGCCGATGCGGTTGGCGGCGGCGACGAAGACATCGTTCTCGTAGGCGCGCGCGACCAGCAACGTGCGCCACATATCGGCGTCCTTCGCTTGCCACGCCGCCGGGAGCAGCAACACCTCCGCGCCATCCAACACCAGGTTGCGCGCGATTTCGGGGAAGGTCAGATCCCACCCGCACATCAGACCGAGCACGCCCACCTCGGTTTCGATAGGCTCGATCCGGTAGCCAGGACGGAAAACCAGGCGCTCCTCGGCCTGCAGGTGGACCTTGCGGTACTCCCCGGCCACACCGCCATCCGGCCCGATGAGCACGGCGCTGTTGTAAAGCACGGTCTCCACCTTCTCCTTGACCGCCATCCCGATCAGCACGTAGACGCCGAACTCGGTGGCGTGCTGGCCCAGGATGTTCGTCACCGCGCCGGGGACGCGCTGCGCCATCTGCGCGAAGCGTTGCCCGCCTTCGTACCCCGTCACCGAAAGCTCGGGGAAGACGATGATATCCACCGGCTGCTCCGTCGCAATCCGCGCGATGAAATCCGCCATCTTGCCGACGTTGGCTTCCATCTTCGCCAACTCAGGTTGCATTTGCACAACAGCAATGTTTAATTCACGCATTTTGATACCTCCATAGCATCGTTGAAAGTTTCAGGTTGAAAGTTAGCGGACTGTCATCCGTTGAGGTTAACGGCTTTTTGCGCGGGTGAGATAGCGTAGCACGGCGCGCAATTCGGGCGCGAGCGGCGATTCCACGCGGATGATCTCGCCGGTGAGCGGGTGCGGAAAAGTGACCACGCTCACGTGCTCGAAGATGCGCTCAGCCAAAATCGGCTGTTGGCGCGAGCCGTAGACGCGATCGCCGACCAGAGGAAAGCCGTACCAGGAGAAATGCACGCGAATCTGGTGCAGACGCCCGCTGCGCGGACGCACTTCGAGCAGCGAATAATCGCGCTCCTCGTCTTTGTAACAACGCTGACCGCGATAGTAGGTCTGCGACGGACGGCCCTCGCGCGCGACGGCTAAACGCTGCCGGGCGCGCTTGACGTTGCCGATTGGCTGATCAATCACATCTTCGCCGGTCAAACGGCCTTCCACCAGGATGGAGTAGATGCACTCTACCCGGTCGTGTTTGACGTGCCGCTGCAACGCGCGGTACGTCGCCTCGTCCTTGGCGACCAGCACCGCGCCAGAAATCTCCGGCTCGATCCGCATCACCACACCGCCGCGATCCACGCCACCGACGTGGACGAGGTGCGGATAAAGGTCGGCTAACTGCTGCGCTAAAGTTCCCTGGAGAGAATGTCGCGTGGGATACGCCGGCACACCCGCCAGTTTGTCAACGACGAGCACGACTTCATCTTCGTATAATACAGACAGCGGCGGGGATGGCAGCAACGGAGCGTTTTCCGCCGGTTCCGCCTCGTCCACAAGCGCAGCAACTTCGTCGTTAGCCTCGACGTACTGTCCGGCTTTGGTCGCCGGTTGCCCGTTGACAAAGACACTGCCGGTCGCAATCATCTGCCGCACGAGCTGGCGATCCAGGCCGGGCCACGTCTGCACCAGAAACTGATCCAGCCGCATCGCCGCAGCGACAACCACTTCTTCACGCTCCGGCATCAGTCACCGCCGGTTGTTCATTCGTCAAAAAGGAGTCGAGCAGCAGAACAGCCACGCCCACCACAATGGCGGAATCAGCAAGATTGAAGACAGGCCACTCCCGCAACGGCCAGAAGTTCACGTCCAAAAAATCAACAACGTAACCGCGCGCGAGGCGATCTATCAGGTTACCCAATGCCCCACCTGTGACCAGGCCAAGCGCGCCGTTGAGCCAGAAATCCATCCCGGCAATACTGCGGTGGAAAATTATCATTCCAACAACCACAACCGCGGACAAGACCTTGAAAACATTGCCTAAGCCCGGTAACAGGCCAAAGGCCACCCCGGTGTTTTGCACAAAGGTGAACGAAAAAATCGAGGCCAACCGCGGGAAAAAATCCACCGAGGTACGCTCAGGGATATTCTGAACTATCCACGATTTGGATAGTTGGTCAAGAATCACGACAAGCGCCACGCCCCCGAAGAACAGGAGGCGGCTGCGGACAGTTGGTTTCATCGCGTCCCTTCGCGGCGGGACTGGCACTGCATACAGTACTGCGCTGAGGGCAAGGCTTCCAGGCGGGCAAGCTCGATAATGGCGCCGCACGTCTCGCAAATCCCGTAGGTGCCATCATCGAATTTGCGCAGAGCGCGCTCGACGCTCTCCAGTGAACGCTTCATCTGGCGGGCCAAAGAGACATCACGGGCCTGCTCAAAGACCTCGGTGCCCACATCGGCCATGTGATTGCTGTACCCCACCCCATCCTCGCGGACGGCGTGCGCGATCGTATCCAACTGCGACGTGAGATGCTGTCGCTGTTCCAAAAGTTGTTGGTGTAATTCGTTATAATTCGCCGGCATTGTCTATCTCCAACAGTGACTCGTGCGTGCATTTTACCCGGCTTTCAGGAAAAGACAAGGGTTTAGATTACGCCGGTACCTCGTGCAAGTGGAACGGCACATTGACGACGATAACTTCCCGGCGGAACAGGAACACCATCTGGATGAGGAGCGCCGTCTGGTTGTGCAAGAGTTGTTGCCAGGGTTTGGCGGTCACGAACTGCGGCAGCACGATAGTCACGACTTCGTCGCGGCGGGTAGGATCGCTGACCTGATCCACGTAGTGCACCAACGGGCGCAGGATGGAACGGTAGGGCGAGGAAAGTACTTCCAAAGGTATACCCTTTCCCCAGGTCTGCCATTTTTGCAGAATACGCGGCGTGCGCGTCGGATCAGTTTCGACGTAAACAGCGGTGACGTCGTTGGACAGCGATTGCGCGTAATGCAAAGCGGCGAGCACCGCGCGATGCACATCGCCGATGGGGACGATGACGTGGTTGCGGCTGATAGGAGGGGGATCGCCGTGGGCTTCCAAAGATAGCTGCTGGGCCACCGATATATAATGCCGATGCACAAGCAAGAAGAACGAGATAAAAATGGGGATCCAGACGATGATAATCCACGCTCCGTCAACAAATTTGGTGATGGCGAACACGACGAGCACCACGCCGGTCACTATTGCGCCAATCCCGTTGACCAGGGCTTTGATCTGCCAGCGCTTCCCCTTGATGCGCCGCCAGCGCACCACCATACCCAGTTGTGAGAGGGTGAACGAGAGGAAAACGCCTAGCGCATACAGGGGGATCAAGCGCGTCGTAGCTCCCCCGAAGATGACGATCAACAACGACGACAGGCCGGCCAGGACGACAATCCCGTTTGAGAAGGCCAGGCGGTCGCCAATATGTGCAAATTGATGAGGCAGGTAACGGTCGCGCGCCAGCAGCGAGGCAAGTCGGGGGAAGTCGGCGAAGCTGGTATTGGCCGCCAGCACCAGGATCATCGCCGTGGCAGCCTGGAGAATGTAATAGAAAAATGTGGCACTGCCAAAAATGGCGCGGCCCAATTGCGAAATCAGCGTCTCATGAGTGAATTCATTGGGCAATATGCCAAATTGGCGCGACAGGAACGTGACGCCTAAAAACAGCATGATGAGCAGGCCGGCCATCGCGGTCAGCGTCCGGGCGGCGTTCTTCGCCTCCGGCGGTTGGAAAGCCGGCACGCCGTTGCTGATCGCTTCGACGCCGGTCAACGCAGCGCATCCGCTCGAAAATGCGCGTAGGATCAAGAACAGCGTCAGGGAATGAGCAACGGGATAAGTAAGTTGTGGCGGTACGGGCGCGGGCATCCCCGTCGCTATCCACTTGCATATCCCTGTGACAATCATCACGAGCACAATGACCAGGAAGATATAGGTAGGAACAGAGAAGATGGCGCCGGATTCACGGACGCCGCGCAGATTCAAAATCATCATCAGTCCGATGCAAGCCAGCCCCAGCAACACCCGATGCGGATAGAGCGCCGGAACCATCGAGGTCAAGGCGGCAACGCCAGCGGAGATGCTCACAGAAACCGTCAGCACGTAGTCGGTGAGTAACGAGGCTGCCGCCGTTAGGCCCGGGAGTTGCCCCAGGTTATCGTAGCTGACGATGTAAGAACCGCCGCCGTTCGGATAGGCATGGATAGTCTGGTTGTATGAAGAGGCGACAATAAGTAACAGCGTAGCGATAGCCATGGCTAAAGGCCAGGCAAAGTGCGCCGCGGCGCTGCCAGCCAGGATTAAGATGAGCATCATTTCCTCGGTCGCGTAGGCGGTCGAGGAAAGCGCATCAGAAGCAAAAACGGCTAACGCTTTGATCTTCGTTAGCCGCTCGTGAATGAGTTGTGAGGTCGAAAGTGGATCGCCAAACAGCAACCGCCGCAGGCTAAATCCTCGACGTTCAGCAAAACCGGTCATGACATTGGCGCCCCCAATCTGTTGAGTTGCGCTTTTATCATCGCAAGCGCAACCCAACAGTGTACTACGGATCGAATGTGTGTCAATTAGTCAACCGCGAAGAATAGCGAACGCAGCAGAATATAAACGATATACAGTCCGATGAGGTAGAAACCAGCCCACTTACCGAGTTTGCCCTTGCTGAACCAGATGATGGCCCACAGAATCAAGCCGGTGACGGTTTCCCAGGGCAGATCCCAAAGAACCAGGGGACCGGGAACCCAATACGTGGACATCAGTGAACCTAATCCGATGGCGACAAGCGGATTCGTGATATTGCTGCCGACCAGGGTGCCAAGTGGAATCCCGGGGTCGCCATTGCGGATGCCGGACACAGCGGTGATCAATTCCGGGAGCGCCGAAGCCACACCGAGTGTGGTCACGCCGATCAACGAGCCGCCGATGCCGGTACGCTGGACGATGATTTCGGTGAGTTGCAAGGCCGTCATCGCGCTACCGATCGTGATGACCAATGCCACAAGAGCAATCGCCGCGTCACGCAAAGCGCCCATCGTGCTGGTCGGTACCCCTTCCGGCGGGGCGCCGGTTTCCGAAAAGCCATTTTCGTGAGCCTTGTAGTGCTTACGTTCATCTACGTAGAGATAGTAAATGTAGGCGATGAACGTACCGAACAAGATGGCGCCATCGAGACGCGAGTAGGTGCGATCCCATCCCAGGATGATACACATAACGGTCGTGCCGATCATCGGGCCCATACTTTTCCAGAGGAAGTAGCGCTTGAAACGCAGCGCGCCGGCGATGAAGACGACGATACTCATAATCAAGGTTTGTTGGACAACATTCGAACCGATATTCGAGCCCAAGACGACGGCGGAACTGATCTTGTAGTCGAGATTGCCTTGCAAAATACCAACCGAAGCGGTGAGATGCGCAGCAATCTCCGGGATACTCGTCGCTAACGACAACACTGTCACACCCATAAACGTTGTGGAGAGTTTGAAGTAGCCCGACAAACCGGTGAATTTTTTCACCGCGACATCAGAACTGATGACTAACAAAGCGATGGTGAACAATCCAGTCAATGCAATGAGCCAGGTACTGCCTTGTATAATGGTAAACATAGTTTTATCCTTCCTTTCGATTCAAATACACTGAGAACTAACACAAACAAACCGGGGCTGCAACTCACGCTGCAACCCCGGCAATAATCCACATTTCACACAGGCAACAGGAATTAAGTCATACGACAGCGTGACCTCCACAGGATAACACTGCTGCATGAATCTTCAGGATCGTCCTTGATAGGGCAATGTGTTTTGTAATAATTGTCCATTGGAAAAAACCGGTAACTTCGTTGAATTAGCTGCTTCTGACCAAATTCACCTTAATGATTATACCACAAATCACCAAAAAATCAACATACAGGTTATAAAAAGGTTAGAGCGCGATGCAAGGTGCGCGCTCTAACCTTCGCGTTTGACGGTGACTTGTCTTTCAGGTGAGATGATACACGCCTATCAATAATCCTCAGTGAGTGTGAAAATGTAGCCGATACTTGGCCGCGTAAGGATGTGGCGCGGCGCATCAGGATCAGCTTCGAGTTTTTGACGCAAGCGATGAATCACCTGCCATACCAGGTGTGTATCCTCTTCATGCGACGCTCCCCACACTTTCTCCAGTAAATACGGTGGTGACAGGATGTGATCAGCGTGGGTTACCAATTCATACAGCACGCGATACTCGGTAGGGGTCAGCTCAATTTCCTCGGCAGCAACAAAAACGCGCCGCGCGACGAAATCCACACGCAGGTCGCCACTCTCAAAAACGGGTTGGTGTCCGGGTTGCCCCAATTGACTGCGCCGCAGGGCGGCGTGAACTCTGGCGAGCACTTCCTTGATACTGACGGGCTTGGTAATGTAGTCGTCGGCCCCCAAATCCAAGCCTTTGACCTTGTCGTCGGTTTCACCTAACGCTGTGAGCATTACGATAGGTGCGGTTGAGAATTCGCGGATTTGCTCGCACACCATATAGCCATTCATGGCCGGCATCATAATATCCAACAGAATCAGGTCAGGCGACTCGCTGGCGGCTACAGCAACCGCTGTCTGCCCGTCTTTGGCAACGATGACGGCATAACCGCTGGCTTCAAGATTCACTTTGAGCAAGCGCACAAAGCGGGGATCATCGTCCACAACGAGAATACGCTCTTTTTTTGTTCCGTTCATGGATGTTAACACTCTCGGTTCGTTCATTTTTAGGGCGGGTTGGCAGAATGCGCCGTGAGTCGCGTGTAAATCTCTGCTGGGAAATCCAACAGAGCCAGTAGTTTATGTTGTAGTTCAGAAAGA
>DAOUAQ010000198.1:0-22464 GCA_034433375.1 Anaerolineae bacterium
CAGGTGCACACTCCGGCGCGCTCCCGCGTCTCACGCATTTGCCACGCTGCCAGCGCAGTTTCCTGTACCACATCGTCTACCGCGTCCCCAGGCAGACGTTGCGCCGCGCGCGCGTACAGCCATTCCAGGTCAGGGCACTTGGTAGAATGTTTCAATTCCCCACTCGGAATTCTGTCGGTTTGGACCGACCCTCGCACCGTAGATAAATCTCCCACCTCGGGAAGATCAATCGGCGATTTTTGCTTTGTATGCCCCATAATACATGATGGCAATGCGGCATAAAAGGGTTTTTGCCCTTACTTTTCCCCACTTACCCATACATCACGAGCATCTGCTATCTTCTGCGCGCCGCCGCTACGCCAGAGTCTAACGCTGGTGTTCGTCTTGCCCCCAAGCCCTATCTGTAGAGGAAAGGCGCTATCGAGCATCCCCTCATGTTTTTGCCGGCGCTGCGATGCTCGCATGGCCTCTGTCCTCAAATAATGTACTCCCTTTCTTCCTGCGGCGGCTTGGAACCCAGGGTGATCACCTTTTTCACATCCGCCGCGCATAACGGGTAAAACCGCACACTATCTTCATCCTCATTGATAATTTTACGCACATTCGCTTCCAATGCAATCTGCTGCTTCTCGGTCAACTCGCCCTCGAAAAGACTGTATTGTGTCCAGGTCACATAACCGCTTAACAAATTGTGCGTCTTGGTGCGCCGTTTGTCGTTCGGGATATCGTAAGCGATAACGTAAAATACCGTTTGCTGGCTCATAATCATACAACACTGACGCTTATCTTACCAGCAATGGCGGATAGGCCGGAATTTCACCGAGCAACCACCGCGCAACCAGGCGCGCTTGTATCTCCAAAGCCCGGCGGTATGTCACCTTATATCCAAAAACGGGATGTTGCATTTCGGTTTCCAGTCGCGCCTCCCACTGTTCCAGAAACACTTTTCTTCCCTTGTCGCTCAACCGGCAGGCCCCTAGCTCCTCCTCGAAATCGTCCGGTTTGAGGATTTGCTTGTTGATCACGGTCAAAACGACCGAGTCGGCCAACACAGGCCGCATCTCTTCCATCAAATCCAGCGCTAAGGCCGGCTTGCCATACTGCGTCCCGTGCAGAAAACCCACGTAAGGGTCCAAACCAACTATCTCCACTGCCGACATGGTTTGATTGTGCAATAACGTGTAGGCGAACGAGAGCAATGCATTCACCGGATCAGTCGGGGGACGGCGATTGCGCCCAGGAAATATCCAGCCGTCGCGCAACAAGGTCCCGAAGCTCTTGAAATAAGCCGCGCTGCCGGCGCCCTCGTGTCCCAACAACGTGCCCCACGTGCTCCCTGCTTGCGGATGTTGCGCATCGGCAGGCAACGTCGCGTCTGGCTCAACTTCCGCCGCCTGCTTCTTGCTGTTTGCCAGACTTTCCACCGCCGTATCAAGCTCCGGCGTTTCCCCTTTGCGCCGAAAACGCATCAACAACACCCGCATATTGTGCAATTTGCCCACCACGCACGCCCGCGCCATCTCCATCCGGCGCACGGGATCATGGTGCGCTTGATGTTGCGCCAGCCGTAACTGTCCGTTGCGACTCAATGGCGCGCCCAGATGCCCCATAAAGCGCCCTGTTCCGGTCAGATACGTCACCCCGACATTGCGCTCAAGCAACGTCCACAACACCGGCGTTGTCAGCGTCACATTGCCCAACACCACAACCTGCGTGATCTTGTGTAGCGGCACCGTCACCTTGCGCGCCGGTTCATCATCCTCTGCGGGGATATGAACCTTCAACGCCTCGCCTTCCTTCTTCAACGTACTCCCCGGTCGTGTCAAATATAACGTTCCCATCTCCTCACTCCACTCCTGCATTTTGCCCCTTGCCTCCTGCCTCTTTTTGCAACAGCTTCACCTCGCGTGGCAAGCACACCGGCTCCAGGCTACATTCACGGCATTTAGTGTAGGGTTGCTCTGGATTGGGGATCGCGCCGGCCGCCAGAAGCGCGTAAATCGCCGCTGCCACCCCCTCGGTCTCAGCGCGCAATGCCGCATCGAACGCTACCGCCACCCGCCGCCGCGAGCGCCAGTAGAAGATGTACCCCTGCGGGATGGTCGCGCCGGTGCGCTCCTCCAAACACAAGGCTTGCGCGCAGAGCTGCACCCGATCATTGTCCCACCGTCCTTGTTGCCCGTGCTTGTATTCCACCGGACACAACACCCCGTCCTCCTCCTCCACCAGATCGGCGAACCCGCTGAGGCGCAGGCGGTCCGACCACAAATACAGCCGCCGGTAACGTGTCACGCCGTCTTCCTGCGTTTGACCGCCGGTATGCACGCGCTCGTGCTGCAACGTCCCTTCCAGCACCGGCGCATTGATCACCATCTCACCCTGCGCGTACATCAACCAAAACCGGCGCGGGCAATACGCAAACTGATTCAACATCGAAAGCGGCAAATACTCTTCTCTGTCCATTAGTTTTATAGTTCTATGGTCTTATGGTCTTATAGTCGTGAGGCTTCATCACCAGATATCTTATGATCAAAGTTTCATTGTCAGAGGAATTGGTAGCCGGCGAGGTCTATAGTCAAGTGTTTCGGTAATCCCATACAACTATCTGACTGCTCGACTATCTGACTACTCAACTATCCGACTATCTGACTATCTGACTATCTGACTACCCAACTATCCGACGACATTGCCCCATCCCCATCGTCGTCTTGTACCCCACGCCGCTGTAGAAAGCGAAATCGGCCAACATTGAGAGCTGCGTTCTGGCGATGTCATTGTCGCCCATCAGCCCATACGTGACGCGTCCCACAAAGCCCACCTGCGGCGCGCGGCTGAACGCCAACATCTGCGTGTTGATATTCTCCAACCGCTTGACCACGACGTGTGCTTCGAGATATGTCTTGAGCGCATCGCGTTCCACCTGCACCGGCGGTGGGGCGAGCATATTCCAGGCGCGGGCCAGACTGTCGAAGACCAGCTCCGGCGCCGGCAGCGCCACAATCTTCTTGCCCCAGTCTTGCTGCCCAAAGCTGAACGCCGTCGGCGTCACGAAGTCCAGTGCAATCTCCCTCTCCGGTTGCGCTTCCGCCGCCAACTGCCCCCACGAGCTGTATCCCGCCCACGGGTGGCCCTCCGGCGTCGTCAAAATCTCACGGATCAGCAACAGCGCATCGCCCAGGCGAATGAGAGGCCGGCCCTCGCCCCGCAGAAACCGCGCCATAAACTGCTCGAAGATCGGCGGATACAATACCGTGAAGCGCAACCAGTACGTCTCCTCCGGCGAAAGATACAGCCGGCCCTCGCGCGCCCGCGGCGTATCCATCAAGGGCGATACCGTGAATGGGCGCACCGGCAAATCTGGCATGTGCAACACCTCGGCGAGCGCCGCATCCGCCTCGCGCACCGTCTGCAAAAATGCCGCGTGCACCTGATGCCCCATCGTCGCCCGCACCGTCGCTGCCCGCGTCGGCGTGAGCGTGAGGACGATTGAATACAACCCTGCGTCGGGATGCTCTAGCATAGCAATCTCCTTATTGGTGATGAAAGTGATTGTTGTTCAGACCGGACAGGTCTTGCACAACCTGTCCGGTCCGCGCTCAGCGTGACGGGAACGTGTAGGCCATACCGGCGGGTAACAACACCGATTGTCCGGCAACATCTGCTCGCCACCACTGAGTCTCGATGCGAGCGTGTTCTACTAGACTGGACGGCGGCATCGAAATCAAGTCGAAAACACGCAAGTTCCCCGGCACATCTAGCGGATTCAACGGCAATCCGGCCACTTGTTCGGAATAGCCTAGCGTCTTAACTTCAGTCGCAGCGTCCCATTCCAGTAAAGCCTTGCTCCGCCACAGCCCCATCCGTACCCAACGCGGTAGTTTGAGTGGCTCACGGCTCAAAACGGCAAACTCGAAAACACTGCCAACGGCTATTTCCTTTGCCCGTCCGTAGCTAGGGCTATTGCGCGTCCCTGGCGACATCTTGACGCGATAAGCGTTGTCCGCATATTTGAATGTCACCAGTTCATACCTTACCTGCACCCCCCGCGCTGGCGTAACATAGACACCGCGTTGGTTGAGATCTGTTAACTCTTCAGCATAACAGGGGATCTGCTGCGCCTGGAAATATGGCGCGACCGTCAACCCTAGCGCGTAAGTCAATGCATAGTTGTGCAGATACCGCCCGGTCTCATACAGCCGTCCCACTTCCCGCGTGGCATAAAACAAATTCTCGTGGAAAGTCAGCCGACAAAGATAGAGGCGCATGACGCACCTCCTACTTCTTCTTGCCAGTTTTGGCAATCCAGGCTTCGTGATAAGCGCGGCTGTCTTTGAAAGCGGTGTTCAGCAACGCCATAATGCCGGCGTCGTCGCTGTTCAATGCGCTCAATTCGCCCAGCAGCGCCGTCAACGTTTCACCAATCAACAACTGATCCACTACGACGCCATCTTCACGCAGCAACAGCGGGATAAGCCTTTGCGCTTGCCCAAAAGCGAGTTCGGGATCCACCGGATCGGGGGGATTGATTGCCCCCTCTGCTTGGAGTGCATCGTAGAGCCGTTGTGTGAAGAGCAGGTTGGAAAAGATCTCGCCATCGGTCAGCGCCACTGCAATCACTTGATTGTGCAGTTTGCCGGTGCGCGTTGTCTGCGCGCCGTAACGCCGCGCCCGTAGCACATTCCCTAGCACGTAGAGGAACAAATTCTCGGTCAGGTCGCGCGTGGTCACGACCGAAGGGAAAATCACCTGCGGCTGGACATGATCCTGCTCGTTGATACGGCTGGTCACTTCCCCGTGGCGCGTCATCGTGCCGTCTTCATAAGGCGCATTGAGCGTAAACGCCTCATGGCTGTGGTCGTAAGAAGTGAGCGAGTACGCTGTATCGGTAATCACTTTCGACTTCTCCGAGCCGCTATCGCCAATGGCAAACCCATAACCGATGCAGTCCGGACAGGTGGTGCAGAACTGCACATTGTAGTCGCAGATGGGCAGGCCGTCGTCGCCGACGAGCTTCTTGCCGCCGGTCTCGCCGGCGTCCGCGCTCAACAGGCCATAACGCCGCAGCAACTCGCGCCCTACCAGGCGCTCCGGCGTGGACTGCTTGCGCTTGAAGAGCGCCAGGCGTGTGACCAGCTCTGTGTGGGTTACGCCGCCGTTGACCCGCGCCGTATTGAGTTCACCGTCGGTCTGAAAGAGCGGGTAAGAATCCGTCACCCGCAGCATGATGATGTGCGCGTAACGCCCCATCGGTTTGCCG
Source organism: Anaerolineae bacterium (assembly GCA_034433375.1). GTDB lineage: Bacteria > Chloroflexota > Anaerolineae > B4-G1 > SLSP01 > DSWT01. Next base: position 5,258 of record DAOUAQ010000198.1, read on the forward strand.
GGCACTTTTGTCAAAAACCATTCGCTGTTCAAGGGTTTCATTGTTTTGTCTCCTTTCAATTAGACTGCATCATTGGAATCTGTTTCTTCAACCATCTCACGTTCGGCGCGGTCGCGCGCCGTCTCGTCCAAATAAATCACCTCGCAGGCGTTCTTGAGCAAGTTCAACTGCTTGCCGCGCAGCGCGCTCCGGTCGCCGCGCAGCGCGCCATAGAAAACCTGCTCCACGAAGTACACCGCAAACGCCTGGATGGCCGCTTCCTGGCTCTCGCGGGTGCTGCCCTTGGGCGGGAACGCCAGCCGCTCGCGGTACGCCCGGTCAATGAAAGCGTGCAGAGCGCCGCGCACCGCTTCCCCTAAACTCTCCAGGTCAGTAAACACCCCGGCGTCCGCCTCCAAAATAGCGCGGGCCGCCACCGTCATCGGGCGTAGAATGCTGTTGGATTTGTAATTCTTGGCCCGATAGAACTGCCGGTACAACAACGTCAATTCGCGTGCATGACTCATTCCGATATCCTCCTGGGTTGGATTGACACTCAAAATATTGAAATACGCCAGATATTGCTTGATTTTGGACTGCGGCAGCGCGTCGGTTCCCTGTTGCCGCTGCCATTTCTTCAGATAGTGGAACGCATACAAAGGCGACGTATCCAGATCGCGGGCCACCGCCGGGAGATTCTGCCAGCGGTAATCGTAGCCGCCGCGCCCCATCCCGCTGTTGGCGTCCAGGTGAATCAGGTAGCCCACCGCCAGGCGTTGCAGCGTCGGTGTCAGGTGGTCTATGTTCACCCGTAGTTCGCCGCCGGTCAGGTAGCGGATCGCAGCGTGCGGCGCGTCCAGGAACACCGTCTCGTCAATCTCGTCGGCTTCCAGCAGCAGCGGCAGCGAAGCTTCGCTGGCGACCACTTTCACGTCCAGGCACACCGGCAACAGCAGCGCCAGGAACGCCGGATGCACCCACGCTTCGGCATCCTTCGCATCGCGGCCGGGCGGCGGCACGCCGATAAAGTAAAACGTTGCCGGCTCATTTTCCGAGAAGTGAAACCGCACGTAGCGGTCGTTGGCCGGGTCCTGTTCGGTCTCCGGCGTCAACAGCAGCGGCTCCAGGCGTTGCAACGTTGCAGGGGAAAGATCCACCTCGCCCCCGTCCACCAACTGCCGGCGCAGTTCGGTGAAACTGAGCCGCTGCAACCCCACGTAGACCCGGCGCAGGATGGTCAGGGTTTCCGGGGTGAAGAAGTACGTCGGGTAGAAGAAGAGATAGCGCACCCGCCGTCCCTCGAAGTCGCCCCCGGTGGCCGCCGAGCGGCTCATCAACAACTGGCGCAACATCATTTCCGTCCCGCAGATCGTGCAGATGCTGCGCAGCGCATCCGACCCGTGCAAAGGCTGCTTGTTGCTGTACACCTGCGGCGCGAACAACACCGCCGCCTCGCGCTGTTTGTCCACCTGATAGGGAGAAGAACACAACGCGCACACCTGCGTCGTCCCGCGCCCCTTGCGCTTGGCGTTGACGTAGCGCTGCCACTCCGCCGCAAACGTCGCCCGCTCTACCTGAGCGTCGCCTGCGCCTAACGTCAACGTCTGCGCGATGTAGCCCCGCAGGTCGCCCCAATCGTCGCCGCCGGCAGTCTCCGGCTGCGGCTCGGCAGCGACGGCGCGGGAAAGCTGGCGGGCAAACGTTTCGACACGCTCGCGCCAGTCTGTCGGATCCAGGCCTTTGTGTCGCTTGAGATAGTGCCCGGCGGCAAAGTACCAGTGATACCCTACGCCCCCGGCGCGGTTGTCGCGCGGCACGGCCTCGAACGATTCCTGCAACCCCTCCAATTCCATCGTTCGTAGCAAAAAGCCCGCTGTGTCAAAGCCGGGCAACTTGGCTGCTACCTGCTTCTCGGCCAGATAGCACCACTCGGCCAGTTGATCCACCCGCAAGTCGTCGGGCAAATCCAGGTCTACGGACGCCGCCAGCCAGCCGCCCTCGCGCATCTTCGCAAAGCGCTTGCCGGATGAGGGCGCCTTGCCCTCGCGGATCACATCAAACGTCCCCTGCACGCCCAACAAAATGAAACTCGGCAGGTCGAAAAAGAGCCAGTAAAACTCGGCGTGCTTCATTCCCTTGCCATCGCGTTTGATGCCGCTGCGGGTGCGCTGCAAACTAAGGCTGAGCACTTCGCGGATGTGTTGGATGGTTTCTTCGGCGACCGCCGCAACGGTGGGCAGCGGCGGCGCTGTAGTCTTCCGTTCCAGGTAGATGACGCCGCTGGGCGCGTAGAGCAGCGGGACGCGCGTTTCATGCTGCATCAACTTGAGCGCGGCATTGTGGACAAAGTTGGTCAACACGCCGCGATTGTCCGCCAGATGGTGATAGGTGAAGCGCGCCTGGGCATTGCTCAACCGGCTCAACAAATCCTTCAAGCCGTTCTCGAGGCCGATTTCCTGCGGCGTGCGCACCACGTAAGCCAGCAAATCGGCCAGATGGCTCAAATCCTCGGCCAGTTCCAATTGCGGCGGCGCCAGCGTGAGGTTGGGCAGCAGGCTCAAATTGCGCAGCGTCCCCCAGCGAATTTGGGTGTTGCAGGCCACGTAGATCAAGTCGTGCAGCACAGCATCCATACCGCCCACCGGCGTCAGAAAGTTGGACAGTCCCAGCGTGATGCACCATTCGCGGAAGATTGTCTCCAACGTGGGCATCTGCGCTGCGCCCACGGACTTCTCGTGGCTAAAGCCGGCGGCGGCCAACTGCGCGTCTACACCGGGCAGCTTGAGGAAATCGTGCAACACATATCCGGCGACAAACAACCGGCGGGTGGCGGCATCGTAATAGCGCAGACGCGGCGCGCCCCATTGTTGTAATGTCCGCGCGACGTGCAGCGCCGGGAACAACCCGTTGATTAGATGCGCGCGCATGGACTGATCGGCGCTGTACCGGGCGACATCCTTGCCCGCCGCCTGCATTGCCTGGGCAAAATCGCCGCCTTTGGCCGCCGTTGTCCCCAACCGGTCAGAAAGCGGGCCGGCGACCTGTTCCACAAAGTCGCGCAGCACTGCGTCGCCCGGCCAGAGTTTGTCCACCGCCTCCCGCAGCAGCGCCGCGAACAACGGCTCCAGAGCCAGCGCAATCTCTGGCTTCACAACAGCCTCTACCGCTTCTTCCTCTAGTGCAAACAAGGCTTCTTGAGTTGCAACATCGTCATTGGTCATTGTCACCTCCGTAATAGGCTAAATTCTGATCCGAACCCCATCTTAATTCAATTTCGATTGCTGCCATTCGAGATTGGACTCTATCATTCATATATAACCACAAACCATAATCCATTTTTTCACAGGCGTTCTGTAAGGCGATTTCTAATCCGCGAAGAGTTTCCCATTCCTTATCTAACTCCTCACCGCGCGCGATAGATTCTAAATAGACCCTATCTGATAGAGTGAATTGTGCTATAATGGAATCGAATGCAGAGAGATTAATAGCAAGTGTTTTGATATTCGAGTCAATCACAAGTTCCAACCTAGACATTAGTATGTAGTAACATAAGATAAATACATCTTACTACATATTTCATCCAATGTCAAGACCTTTGTGATTTATTAAGGTGAATCCCGCTTAGGGGATTGAAACACTACTTACAAGTGTCTCGGCAGAATCCCGATTGAGGGCTTTTTACTAAAACACCATTGCCCCGCCCCCGCAATCTATCTTCGTAACGGATAATCGCGCCTCCAATAGCAGCGCCTCCCGGCCAAATGCTACACAGCCCGTCACTTCGTCGCGGCTGGTGAACGCCGACAGCGCAAAGAGCAGCGGCAGCCGCAGCCGGCGTTTTAGCTCCAGGGGATGCAGCCCCAGGCACAGCAGCGCCGGCAATTCACGCCGTTCTAAACGACGATTGAGCGCCGAAAATCCCGGCAGTCGCGCGTCTATCTGAAACCCTTTGAGCGCCTGCGCTTGCCCGAACCGATCGGCGCCCCAACCGCGAATGTCCCGGTTCAGTACGATCTTGACCTCTTCCCGTTCTTCGCGCCAGCCCAATAGCCGGTAAAAGGCCAATGGCTCCTGCCGTTCAAACGGACGGCGCGCCAATCCGGCGCGCGCCGCTTCGGCGTAAAACGTCTCTTCATCCAGGCCTTGCAATTCAGCATTGGCAGCCACCAGAAACAAGTCCACACACTTGAACCGGTCTGGTCCCTGTTCGGTCTCATCTATCAGACAACAATTGAAGTAACTTCCCCCGCGAAAGGCTTCCGCTTCATCTAACAAGACCTTTTGTTGGGCGCGCAGCTCTTTGTAGCGAGCAAACGCCGCGTTCAACCGGATATCGAAAGTCGTTTCGTACCGCTGTTGCAAGCGGGGGCGGGTTTCCTTGTACTGTTCGCGCACCGTGGCGCTGCTCAACCCGATCATGATTTTCACCGTCTGCAATTTGCCCCACAGCCGCGCGTAAGCGTCAAACCGGGCCGCCGGTGGATAAGCTTCGCGGATCGCGGCGTTGAATTGCTCACGGGTTGTCACCGCCTCCGGGGATAACAGCGGCAGCGCGCCGTCTTTTCCTGCAAACAACGTCTCTTGAACCCACGTGGGCGTCAGCGCGTAAGCGACAAAATCCTGGAAAGGATGGAATTGTCCGTCGCGTGTGTATCCGTCATGGCGTCCCAAACGTCCGAGGCGCTGCAAGAACGTTCCCCCGTCGCGGCTTTCAAACAGCAGAAAGTTGATCTGGAAATCCACGCCCACATCCACCGTCGAAGTGCCGACGAGTAAATCCGCCGCATAGGAATCTTTGCGCCGCGCCCGCGACGTGATGCCGGTGTTTTCCTCCACCGTCAACTGGTGCGCCGCGAACACCGGCTTTAACCGCGCCACCAGCCGCTTGGCCGCCGCCACGGAATTGACGATGATCGCGCCCTTCGCGCCAGGTCGCCGTTCCAGGAAGAAGGGGAGTAACGCATCGTCCAGGTGGGTCTCGACCCACGCTTCTACACGCGGTTCTTGGGGAAAATCCACCGTTGCCGCGTGCAAAATGCGCCGCCATTGCGCCGGGTCCGGCGTGACTTCGTTATGGCAATAAGCCCCCTGGACTTCGCACACCTTCAGCCCGGAACGATGCAGGTACTCCAACATCAACTCGCCCGGCGTCGCCGACAGGAATAAGTAGCGGTGAGGATGCGCTGCGCTGCTAATCTCATCAATAAAGAGCAGCGCGTTCAGCACGCTGATGACCTGCGGCGCGTCAAAGATGTGGAATTCGTCAAAGGTCAATTGCGCAAACCGGTTGGCCAACCGCGCGGCAATTCTATCGGGGGCGTCTTTGCCGGTGATGTAAAACTGTTCCATAACGTAGTGAAAGATGTCCGGGTTGGTCAGTAACACGTCGTTGGTCTGCAACACCCCCAGCAGGGCTTCGCTGCGCTGCGTATAGTCGCCGGCTTCCAACAATTGGTTGAGTCGCTCACCGGTCAGTGGCTCATCATCGAAATGAATCTCCGCCTTCCATTGCTCTTTCGAGTGCGCCAAATGCTGGCGCTGGTCTCGGATAAGTTCATTGGTCGGATACATCGCCATCACCGGCCACTTCCAACCCCGCATCAACGTCGGCAACTGCCCGGCCAAACTCTTCCCATCCCCCGTCATCGCCGTATTGAAAATCACATCAGCGTTGCCCTCGGTTAACGTCTTGTATGTCTCAACCTGGTGTTGAGAAAGCCGCCAGCCTTCCGGCAAACGTGCTTTCACTTCCGGCGGGACTTCGTCCTCTGCCGCCAACCTCGAATACACCGGCAACGTCCTGATCCTCATCTTGCCCCCTGCTTCCTGCATCTTACTCCCATCATAGCACATTCCCACCCCCTATATAAGGGATTTTACTTCCTGTTCTCAATTTTTCCAGATTTTTGCTCCCTATTATCACCCCGTCCCCTTCTCGTACACCGCCGCCATCGCTTCCACCGTCTGCCGCATCTCCGCCAGCGCCTCCGGCCCACCGAGCACCTCGCAGTTGGCCCCGTAGTGCAACAGCGTCCGCACCGCCCACCATACATCATCCGTCTCCGCATCCACAATCACACTGCCGTCGTCTTGCGCTTCGGTATGGAGAATCCTGATCCCCGCGTGGCGGGTTACGTTCCCCTGGCGCGCAATGCGCGCCGCCAGCCGATAACGCAGGGGCTTGGGGAACACCGTGGGGGGCGCTGACAGTTTCTCAGGCAAGAGTTCTACAGCGTGGATCCGGCCTAGCCGGTAATAGATGTAGCGGCGTTGTGGGATGGGCCGGTGCATCTCATCCTCGATATAGCGACAATAGCCGCGCAAATAGTAATGCCCCCACACCGCCATATACGCAAGCGCCCAGGGTTCGACGATGTGCCGCAGCGGTCGCCCGTCGGCGCGTTCCGGCGAGCTGTATGTCATCGCAATCAACCGGCGCTGCTGCAAAGCGCGCTGCAAATTCGCCTCTACGGTGGCGTCAATGACGTCATCATCTTGCTGTCCCCACTGCACTTCCAGCGCCGTGCGCAGCCGCAGCAAATCCCCGCGACGTTCCGGCGGCAAATACCCCACCAGCGTACCGAGAAAGTTTTGCACTTCGTCGGCCATTGGCGCACCCGGCTCGAAAGTTTTTTGCAAAAAAGCCAGCGCCTCTAACGCTGTATCCGGCAGATCACACCACCCCTCCCAGGCTTCCAACCATTCATAAGCGCCGGTCGCTTTATGGTAACGCCATTCAGCGCCAAAGAGCGCGGTGAGACGCCTTTTGTCGGCCTCGAAGCGTTTCGTCAGGGCTGGCTCAACGGTATCCTCATAGCCGGCGGCGGCAATTAGCGCGGCGCGGGTGGCTGGTCCACGTTGCAAACGGCGTAACATTGCCAGACAACGCCTGATAATGGCTGCGGAACTTTCTCGTGCGTGGGACATGGACGCCTCCTGATGCGACGCAGTGTGAAACCGTTTGCGCGAGCGCGGCTTGCGCCTGTGGGGAATCTTCGCTGTGGGCCGCGAGTCGTAGGCTTCCTCGGTCTGCGTGATGTCAATCCGTTAGCCGCTTTCAATATACAACAGTGCATCTTCCCAGTCTGACGGCGCGGTGAACGTCATCGCCGCTTGTCCGGCGATGGCGCCGGCAGGCACACGCGCGCCATCGCGGGGGGCGATCCACTCGGCGCGGCGCGCGTGACTGCCAGCCAAAGCGTCCAACCGCACGGACACCGTACCCGGCGCGCTGAGATAGACCAGCACCCACGCTCCGGCGCTATGACGCGCCGCCAGATTCTGCGCCATCCCCTCGCTTCCCGCTCCGGCAGTCAAGAGGGTCGCATCCGGGACGAGTTGCCACCATTCCGGCACGCTCATCAGGATGTCGCGCAGCACGTGCAAACTGGCTGCCCCTGGCGCGTCTATCCATTCTGCCCAACGCTGTGGCGCGGTCCAGGCGTCGTTGTGCCCATAGACGTGATGTCCGCCGGCCAGGTACGTCCAATACGCTTGCCGGCGAATCTCCAACGCGTTCTGCCGTTTGCCGAATTCGACGCCTTCATAGCCGCCTTCGGCCATCACCACCGGCTTGGCCGGCATACGTTGATAGTCGGCGATCACGGCGGCGGGGATATGCTCGTAGTCAATGCACGTCTGGATCATATTAAACGCTAGCCACGGTTCGCTGTGCAGAAAGCTGGACGACGCCACTGCCGGGTCTGGGTGAACAGAGATCAGGTGCGCCCCATTGTCGCCTTCCTGCAACCCCGCGGCCAACTCCCGGCATACCGGCACATACGCTGCCGTCGCCTGGGGATACATGGACCAGATCAGGTTGGGAACGTCCCGGTAGCGCTGCGCCACCCAGCGCGCCCACGAACGCGCCTTTGCCAGGGTGATGATGTCCACGTGCCATTGGTGATACACCCCTACCACCAACGTCTGCCCGGTCTGCTCCCTCAACCGGATCAGCGTGTCGATAGGCCGGAAATAGCGTTCGTTGGGTCGCAGCGGATCGTTGTCCAGCCAGGGCGCTTCACCCGCCAGGTTGCGGTAGGACGGCGGCGCATCCAGACCGAAGCGCGGGGTATCCACGCCGGTCAGCATCACCAGGATGACATTGAAGCCTTGTGTCTGACGTTGGCGCAGCAGATGCAGCGCGGTGTTGGCATCATACAGGCGGAACAGTTCCCACAATGTATCGCCAAGCCAGAACACCGGCGCGTCGTGGCAGTCCACGAAGTAACGCCCATTGGCGCTGACCTGGAGCGAGCTGAACGGTTGAGTTGGAATAGAAAATGCCTCATTCATCTTTATTCCTCTGCCATAGCGCGCAAGGCGTCTCCAAGCCGGTGAATCTCGTCTACTGTGTTGTAATGCACGGCCCCCACACGCACCATCCCCCCGCTATCGGTCAGCCCCAGCCGTTCGACGACCGCCAGGGCGTAGTAATGTCCGTCCCAGACATAAATCCCCTGCGCGCCCAACGCCGCAGCAATCGCGCGTGGATGACGTTCTCCCCAGGTGAAGGACACCGTCGGTACGCGCTCGGCCAATCGCTGGCGGTCGGCGATGCCGTGGATGTGGACGCCGGGCAACGTCGCTAACTCATCCAGAAGCGCGGCGCTGAGGACGTGATCGTATTCCCGCAGCACGGTCATCCCCGTTTTGAGGGCCAAGCGCCGCCCTGTGAAGCCAGGGAAACGCGCGGTGAAAGGCGCGCCATACTGCCGCCCGATGTCGGCCAGATACTCCACCGCGGCCAACGTTCCGGCGATTCCTTCGTGGTTTTGCGTCCCCGTCTCGAACTTGCCCGGCGGCAGCGCCGGCGCGGGTCGCACCTTGTATGCCCGCAGGCGTTCCAACAAGGCATACCGGCCGTACAGCACGCCCTGGTGCGGGCCGAAGAACTTGTAGGCGCTGCACGCCAGCAGATCACATCCCAACGCCTGCACATCCATCGGCCCGTGCGGAGCATATTGCACCGCATCCACAAAAACCAGCGCGCCGACCGCGTGCGCCCACTCCACAATGGTCTTGATGTCGTGAACGGTGCCGGTGGCATTGGAGGCATAGCCCACGGCAACGATTCTGGTCTTGGGGTTGATCAAGTCACGCAGCGCGCTCATATCGAGCGTATAATCCTCCACGTCGAAATCGGCCCAGCGCACCGTCGCGCCGGTATCTTCGGCGACCAGCAACCAGGGCGCGATGTTGGCGTCGTGATCCATGCGGGTGACGATGATCTCGTCGCCCGGCCCAAGGTCGCGGGCCAGCGCGCGGCTGATGTGCAGGGTCAACGTCGTCATATTGGGGCCGAAGATGATTTCGTCGGGCGAGGCCGCGTTGAGGAGGTCGGCCATGGCGCAGTGGGCGGCGTAGAGGATTTCGTCGGAGCGTTGGCTGGTGGCGAACGCGCCGCCATGATTGGCGTTATGGTGGCTCAAGTAATCACTCAGCGCGTCAATCACGGTCTGCGGAACCTGTGTACCGCCGGGATTATCGAGAAAAACGACCGGCTGATGGCCGTCAGTCTGTCGAAGCGCGGGAAACTGCGCGCGGAGCGCGTGAACATCAAAAATGTGCGGCATAGTCATCTCCTGGAATCGGTTTAGTATTCGGCGCGCCCACCTATCCGGCGCATGGGTTGAGTGTCTGACGCCTATTCTAGGGCGAAGTTCGCCCTTGCGCAAGTCGGCGTGCGTCAGTTGAGCTGCGCCAGCATCGCGTCCGCCTGCTCTCGCCAGGTCCGCGTATGTCTGACCGCTTTGCAGCGCAGTGACCACAGCCTCGCTCCCGTCTCGGGGGCGGGCTGCGCTACGCACAAGCCGGTTGGACGGGCGTGCATTGGCAGCGTCACACCGGGGACGGCGCGACGAGCGTTAAATGTGATAGCCCTGCTTCCTCGCATCTCCCCGCGCCTGCACGAGCACAATCATGCAGTATAATGGTGCGACAGTCTGACGAACTTTTCGCTCTTGTAAGGAAGAAATGTAGTGATCCCGACGATTTTGCGCACCAAACTCTACATCCCGCAAGGACATGCCAACCTGGTGCCGCGGCAGCGCTTGCACAACCGGCTGAACGCCGGTCTGTGGACTTCCCCGACGCCAGGCCGGGCCGAGTTCGCCCGCAAACTCACCCTCATCGCCGCGCCGGCCGGCTTTGGCAAAACCACGCTGGCGGCAGAATGGCTCACGGATTTGGGATTGCCGATTGTGGATTTTGGATTAGAAACCGCGTTTGACCCGGCGTCTCCCAAATCCAAAATCCAAACTCCCAAATCGGGCTGGCTTTCGCTGGATGAGGGTGACAGCGATCCGGCGCGCTTTCTGGCCTACCTGATCGCGGCATTGCAGCAAGCCAGCCCCGAGTTGGGTCAGACCGCGCAAGCCGCGTTGCCGCTGGCAGATGCGGCCGCCCTGGAAGGCATCCTGACGCTGCTGCTGAACGATATCACCGCCGCCGTTCCACAGCCGACAGTTTTAGTCCTGGACGACTACCACACCCTGCATGGAGAAGCGGTCACGCGCTTACTGTCCGTGCTCATGGAGCGCCAACCGCCTAGCCTGCACCTGGTCATTGCCAGCCGTACCGACCCCGACTTGCCGCTCTCACGGTTGCGGGTGCGCGGGCAACTGGTCGAGCTGCGCGCGCGTGATTTGCGCTTCACCGAAGCTGAGGTGGCCGACTTCTTTAGCCGGACTATGGGGCTGCGCCTCGCCCCCGAGTGGATCGCCGCGCTGGAACAGCGCACCGAAGGCTGGATCGCCGGTCTGCAACTGGCGGCGCTGTCGCTGCAAGGGCGCGACGACGTCGGTGCGTTCATCGAGGCGTTCAGCGGCAGTCACCGCTACGTGATTGACTACCTGGTTGACGAAGTGCTGCGCCAGCAACCCTCAGACGTGCATGATTTTCTCGTGCGGACGGCGATCCTCGATCGGTTCTGCGCGCCGTTGTGCGATGCGCTTCTGGGACAGCTACCCGGAACGCGCGCGAAAACCAGTCAAGCCATGCTAGAGCACCTCGAACACGCCAATCTCTTCCTCATCCCGTTGGACGACCGGCGCAAGTGGTATCGCTATCACCACCTCTTCGCCGACTCGTTGCGCGTGGAGCTGGATGCGGAGACCGCGCGCGTCCTGCACCAACGCGCGGCGCAGTGGTTCGCCGCTAACGGTTTGCTGCGTGAAGCGGTGCGTCACGCTTTCGCCGCGCCGGACCTGGACCTGGCCGCCGACTTGCTTGCCGAAGCCGGGCGACAAGGTTCGATGTGGGCCGGCGGCGAATTCAAGCAATACCTGGAGTGGGTCGAAGCGCTGCCCCCGGAACTTGTCGAACACCGCCCGCGCTTGCAACTCTGCTATGGACGGGCGCTTTATCTGTTCGGACGGCTGCCGGATGCCATGACACGCCTGGATGCGGTGGATCGCAACCTGCGCGCCGCGCCGTCGCCCGATACAGCCTTGCTTGCGTTGGCTTCCATTTATCGCTCTCACTATTACCTGGAGCGCGGTGAGTTGGACACGATGGCCGTGCTGGTGGACTATGCCGCCGCATATCTACCTGTGGACACGCCGTCGGATCGCGCGCGATTAGCTTACGCGCAAGCCTGCGTGACGTATGCCCAGGGGCGGATGCTTCAGGCGGAGAAGTTTTTCGAGCAGACCTACGTTCTCGCGGCGGAGGGCGGCGCGTTGAGCCTGGCGTTCAGCGCGGGAGAGTGCGCCGCGCGCTGTCTGCTGATGCAAGGGCGGCTCGACGCGGCGGTGCAGCGGAGTGAACGAGTTCTCGCCGCCGGCAAGGTGGGGAAGGCCGACCACCCGCTGATGACCGGCGCGCTGCTGGTGTTGAGCGAAGTCGCTTATTTGCGTAACGCGCTCGACCAGATCGAGCCGCTGCTCGAACGGGCGCTGTACCTGGCGCGTCAGATTGGCCCGCTGCTGCGTGGTCAGCAGTGCTGGGCGTACCAACAACTGGCGCGGCTGCGTCTGGCGCAGGGAGATGCGGCGAGCGCACTCCAGGCCACGGAGCAGGCGGACGCTATCGCGCGCGAGATTGACAATACGTTCTACGTGCGCGTAGCTGCGGCGCGGCAGACCGTCCAGCCTCTCAGCGATAAACGCGAACCGGTGTTGCGGCTGCGCGAGCGCGTCTATCTACCGACCACGTTCTACGCGCTGGCCGAATTCGCCGCGCTCAGCCAGGCTTATCATCTGATCTGCGACCGGCAAGCGGCTAAGGCGCTGCCGATCCTGGCGCGGCTGGCAGAGGCGGCGCAGCAGGATGGCCGGGACCGCGATGGCATCGAACTGCGCATCTGGCAGGCATTGACCTTCCAGGAACTTGGACAAGAGGAGGCTGCGTTGCAGGCCGTGGAAGCGGCGCTGGCGTTGGCCGCGCCCGAACGTTGTCTGCGCCCCTTCCTCGATGTCGGGACGGCGATGAGCGGCTTGTTGCGTCGCGCCGCCGCGCTCGGCATTGGCGGCGATGTGACCTTGACGTTATGTGAAGCGCTGGCGACGCCTGCGCCAACCTTACCGGCGACCGAAGCGCGCCCGCCCGTCAAATCTGGGCGCGCCGCCCTCTTACTCGATCCGCTGAGCGACCGCGAGGTGGAAGTGCTGCGCTTGATCGCCGACGGCCTCTCCAACAAGGACATCGCCAGCCGCTTGTTCCTCACCGTGGGTACGGTCAAATGGTATGCGACCGCCATTTATAGCAAGTTGGGGGTCAGCAGCCGCACCCAGGCCGTCGCCAGCGCCCAAGAATTGGGCCTGCTGTAGACTTTTACGTGTTCCTCGCGGGGTTTGCTCAGGCGAACCCCGCTTTTCTTATCTCGCTCGCAGCGCGAACCTATCTTTGGATAGGTGACAACCTGACCTCTCACCGTGTACAATCTGCATAAATCAGATGAAAGGAGTGGCGTGTATGGATGACACAGTGCCGGTTTATGAGATTCGTCTGCACGGGCACATGGATGAACGCCGCGCCCGGCAATTCGCGGGACTGACGATGACGCTCTTGCCTGCAGGCGAGACGCTGCTCACCGGCCCGATCGTGGACCAGGCCGCGCTGCACGGCATTCTCGCCCGCATCCGCGATATGGGGATGCCTTTGATCGAAGTCAAGCAAGTCTCGTCAACCCATTAAGTCGGCGTAGGGAACCGATATAACATTCACATTTTGCCAATTTAGGGAGAAAAATATGTCTGAGAAAGAGAATGTCTTGCAAATTTTGGAAGAAGTGCCGCTGTTTCAAAACCTTGAGCCGCGTCAACTCAAACACATTGCGAACCAGTTTGCCGACCGCGCGTTCGAGGCCGGTCAGGAGATTGTCAAGCAGGGGCACGGTGGCATCGGGCTGTTCGTCGTCGTAGCGGGACATGCGCAGGCGATCCGCGAGCGCGGCGATGGCGATAGGCTCATCGTCAACGAGTTCGGGCCGGGCGATTTCTTCGGCGAGATGTCGTTGCTGGATGATGGGCCGCGCACCGCTTCGGTGGTCGCCACTGAACCGACGCGCTGTCTGGTACTCCTGTCCTGGGACTTCCGTAGCGTTCTTAAAAATGATCCCGACGCCGCCATTCTGGTGTTGCAATCCATGGCGCAACGTTTCCGGCAAGTCTTGGACGCCGTCCTGTAATTTGTGAGGAGTGTAACCGAACCTGCGGTACAGCCTCGACAATGAAAATGCTTGCGCCGGATCACAATCCGGCGCTGCGGGGACGACGGATTGTGATCCGCCGGAAGCGTTCAAGTAGGGCTATTTTCAGAGGAGTCCCTATGTGGGATTCCACACCAACGAGGAGCAAAATTCCAACCGCGAATCACGCGAATCTCCGCTAATTTTCAAGAAAGATTCGCGTGATTAGCGAGATTAGCGGTTTATACGAGGAGACCCGATGACGACGTTAAAGCATATTGAGACTGCATTTACTGCCTGGGCGCAGGCCAACGATGACATCCGCGCCGCGTTTGTGGTCGGTTCGCAAGCACGCACCGATCACCCCGCCGACGAGTGGGCCGACCTGGATATCATCCTGTTCGCCCGCAACGTCGAGCGTTACCAGAACACGACGGACTGGATTGAGGCGTTCGCGCCGGTCTGGATTGCCCTCGCCGGACGCACTGTCGCCGGAGACCCGGAGCGGCTGGTGCTGTTCGAGGGCGGCGTGCAGGTAGATTTCGTCTTCCATGCCAGCGATGTGTTGGCGCACGTGCCGCAGATGCTCGCGTCCGGCAACATCCCGGATACCATTGTGCGCGGCACGCGGGTTTTGCTGGACAAAGACGGCGCATTGACGCAGATGCCGGCGCCGGCGCGCCCGCGTGCGCCGCAGCCGCCGGATGCGGCCGCGTTCCGCGATGCGCTCGACAACTTCTGGTTCAGCGCCGTCTACTGCGCCAAACAACTGCGGCGCGGCGAGCTGTGGATGTTCCAAAACGGCAGTGGCGGGATGCAGTGGCGGCTGTTGCAGATGATCGAATGGCACGCGCGCGCCATTCACGGCGAGGAGTACGACACCTGGCACGGCGGCAAATTCATCGCCGAGTGGGCTGATGCGGACGTGTTCGCTGACCTGCGCCGCACCTTCACGCGCCTGGACACACTCGACGGCTGGCAGGCACTCCAGGCGCGCCTGGCGCTCTTTCACCGGCTGGCGCGAGAGGCGGCGGCGCGATGGGGCTTGGAGTATCCGGCAGCGTTGGCAGCGTGGATCGCCGCCTGCGTCGAAGGTTTGCGGCAAGAGATAACCGCTTGAAATTAAATCTGCGAGGTAAGTATTACAATGAATAACAAAAATCTCTGGAAAATCATCGCCGTGATTGAACTTGTCGCAGCGGCGGCGGCCATTCTGCTGGATCTGTTTCTGCCGACTCTGGTGCTCCTGGGAATGTTGATTGTCTCGCTGCTCATCCGGCGCGAGCCGGTCGCCGCAGTGGGTTTCAAGCGCGCGCAATCCTGGCCGCAGGTCGTTGGTTTCGCCTTGCTCGGCGCTGTCGGCTTGCAACTATTCGACGTGGGCGTGCTGATGCCCATTCTGAATCGCGTGACCGGCGCGACGATAGACTACAACGGGTTTGCGCAGCTCAAAGGCAACCTGGGACAACTGCTGCTCTTGCTGGCGCTTTCGTGGACGCTGGCAGCGCTGGGCGAGGAAATTGCCTATCGCGGTTATCTGCAGAAACTGCTTACCGATCTGTTTGGGGACGGACCGTCTGGGGTGTGGCTGACGGTGGGCATTTCCAGCCTGCTGTTTGGCCTGGCGCACACCGAGCAGAGCCTCATCGGCGTGGTCGTGACCACCGTTGATGCGCTGTTCTACAGTTGGCTGAAACGCAGGTTCGACGGCAATCTGTGGGCGACGATCCTGGCGCACGGATTCTACAATTCCATCGGCATGATCGTCTTTTACTTTGTCGGGCCAATTTACGGACTCTGGTAAAACATCCAAGTATCATTTTCAGCGAGATGACCAATGAAGATTCTACGTTTACTGACCTTCCTGACACTGGCAGTGATGTTGTTTGTCCCTGGCGCTGTGTTAACAGCACCGGATAGCGCCGCGATTGACTTTGCCGCGCTCGATGCCACCATCACGGCGCAGATGGCGAAACACGGCCTCAGAGGCGTGTCGCTCGCAATCACCCAGGGTGAAGAGACCTTGTACCTCAAGAGCTACGGGACGGCGGGACAGGGTCGCCCGATGACGCCGCAGACGCCGATGTTCATTGGCTCGCAGAGCAAGTCGTTCACCGCGCTGGCGATTGCGCAACTCGCCGAACAAGGGCTGGTGGACGTCAACGCGCCGGTGCGCGCGTATCTCCCCTGGTTCGCCGTCGCGGATGAAGCAGCCTCGGCGCAGATCACCGTCGCCCACTTGCTGCACCACACCAGCGGCCTGTCCGACGCCGGGTTCCTGACCGTCCTGCCTGAAGACGCCAGCATTGAGGACGCCGTGCGCGCCCTCAAAACGGCGCAACTGACCGCGCCGGTGGGCGCGCGCCAGCAGTATTTCAACCTCGGCTATGTCGTGCTGGCCGGCATCGTGGAGACGGTCAGCGGGCAATCCTACGCCGGCTATATCCAGCAGCACATCTTCGATCCGCTCCACATGACACACACCTACACCGACCCGGCGCTGGCAAAGCAAAACGGCCTCTCCCAGGGCTACAGCCGCTTCTTCGGCTTCACGGTTCCGGCGCGGCAGCCTTCGCCCACCTACGAGCTGGCCGCCGGCTACATCATTTCCACCGCTGAAGATATGGCGCGCTTTACCATTGCTATGAACAACGATGGCGTCAACGCCGGGACGCGGGTGCTGTCGGCGCAGGGAATGCGCGAGCTGTTCACACCGGTTTTGGGGTACGGGATGGGCTGGTTCGTGACGCCGGGTCACATCTACCACGGCGGCGCGAACGAGACGTTCAAGACATTTGTTGATCTGTACCCCGACCGGGACTTAGGGATCGTTCTGCTCATCAACCAGGGCTATATGGTGGATCATTTCATCTCCGCCGGGCAGTTGTTCGCGGGCGTCGAGGCGGTGGTGTTGGGCCATACGCCGCCGGCAGTGCGCACGGGCCTATCGGTGCGTGTGATCGGGTGGGGACTGCTGGCTCTTGTCCTGGGCTTGTGCGCGTTGCACGCCTGGAACATCTACCACCTACGCGGCTGGCGCGAGCGCGCCCGCCAGTGGTCGCCGCTCAAGCGCGCGTGGGACGTGGCGATCAGCTTCATCATCCCCACCGTGATCCTGATCGTGGTCTTCACCCAGATCAAGGCTTTCTGGGGCGACCGCTTCAACCTGACCTACCAACTCCGCGTGATGTTCCGCACCCTGACCGACATCAGCATCCTGATGATCGTCGGCAGCGTGCCGGATTACGCGCAAGGACTGGTCAAGCTGTTCTGGGCGCTGCGCAAAGCGATGTAATACAAATCTTAGAACTTGCTGCGAAATTCCCCGAAATGCCTCTTGACACAGAGAAAAAGTTGTGCTAAATTATACATGTAAAAGTGAAACGTTTCACTTTTTACCCTGAGCCAGGTCAACGTCATTCAAGACACGATAATCCCGATTACGAACTTCGACTATCAGACTAAAGACTACCGGACGAATCGCAAGGAGCTGCAATGAGCCGGAAATTCGAGAATCCTTACGGTTACTTTTCCGACGATGGCAGAGAATATGTCATCACCACGCCCTTGACGCCGCGTCCCTGGGTGAACGTCGTCA
>DAOUAQ010000199.1:0-3804 GCA_034433375.1 Anaerolineae bacterium
TCCGCCTCAACCACGGGCGGTTGTGGACGGATGAATTTCTCCGCTGGACGGGACCTCGGGAAGTACGGATCAATAAGGAGCACCGTCCCGCGCGAATCCTTGAGGGCGTAGGCATTTTGCTCAAACCAGTGGATGCCCACCGCGCCGGGTGGTACCGTCAATTCAGCAAATGGGTGCATAGGTTCCTCCAGTCGTTGTCAGTCGTCAGTTTTCAGCTTTCAGTTTTCACCACGGCCATTCGTTGCCTTCGTAATCAACGAGAACGAGCCGGTCTTCGTCGTCGCGCGCGTTCACGAAGATGGGGATAGCGTAAGCAGCAGCCTCTTCCGGTTCCAGATCGGCCTCGTTGTTCTTCTGCCCGCCCATGTACGAGCGCACCCATCCGGGATGGTAGACGCGGAAGGTGTAGCCCTCGTGGCGCAGATGATTGAACAGGTTCTTGATCGCCATATTCAGCGCGGCCTTCGACATGCAGTACCCAAACCAGGCGTCGCGGTAGCTGCGCTCGATGCTGCCGGCCTCCGAGGAGACGAAGCACAGCCGTTTGAACGTCCCGCGATCCAGCAGCGGCAAGAACGCTTCCACCACGCGCAGCGGCCCCAGGCTGTTGATGTCGAACAGCCGGCGCATCTCGGCGTAATCTTGCGCTTCGCGGATGGTGCGGCGGTTGGTCGGCGAGCTGACGCCGGCGTTGTTGATGAGCATGTCGAGATGCGGCGTCAGCGAAGCCACAGTTTGCGCAGCCGCCTGCACCGACTCTATCGAGGCCACGTTCAGTGGGACGATGTGCAGCGCGCCGGGATATAGCTTTGCCAGGATGCTCAAATCCGGCCAATCGGCCATATATTGCCCGGCGAAGACGCGCCAGCCCTGCTCAAGCAGGCCCGCCGTAAGGCCGAACCCCAGTCCGCGATCCGCGCCGGTCACCAGGGCGGTGCGCTTCGCTGCCGCGCACCAGCGCAGCGCGTTGTCCAGCAGCGTCTGAAACCCCGGCTGTAACCACACTTCGACGTTGTGACCGGGCGTGAGCATACAGACGCGGCCCGCGCCCTCGAAGCGCGTCCAACCGCCGGGTTGCGCGCCGTGCTGCGAGATCGTGATCATGAAGACATCGGCGTCGGCGTCGTCTAGCGCCATCATGTAGTGCTCATCCAGCGCGGTGAACGGCGCAGTTCCTACCGTGATGGGGTGTCCCACCTGTGGCTCTACGGTGACGGCGCATTGCGGGGGATGACTGACGAACACGCCGCCCATCAACGCGCGGAATGTCGGCGTCTCCGTGTAACCGGCGGACCCGGAATGAACAACCAGCAGCCCGTTGCCCCGACGGACGTAGTCCACGAAGGCCGCCTCGACCTCTGCGGTCATCCAGCGGCTCTCGTCGGTCGCTGAGACGTTGTTGGATTTGACGAACAGCACCACAGCATATTCGGCCATCCGTTCCGCCGACCACTCAGCGGCGTTCTCGATCCAGTCGAACACGTAGCCCTGTTCAGCTAATGGAGCCAGTCCCTCGCGGGCGACTTGCGCCGGATGCCAACGATCATCGGACAAAACCAAGACTCTCATGACTTCCTCCTGCTTCATCATGCTTTAACGGATTATCCTTATCGCTATAGTATAGCTTTCTAGCGATAAGTGTCCACTGCTTCAATCAGCGCCTTGACGTTCTCGAAAGGGGCGTCATTTTCAATTTCGATGTAAAAAATGCCGCCGCCGCCCAGCGCGTGATAGCGGTCGGCGTAGGCGCGGATGGCGGCCTCGATTTCCTGGGGCGTGCCGCGCGGCACAAGATACTGCCGGTCGGGGTGAATGTAGAGCGTGACCCGGTGCTTCACGCATTTCTCCACGGCGTTGGGCAACTGCTCGCAAGTTTGCTATATTCACTTCCTGCCTCCGGCAAAGGTTGGCTGTGTGCGCCAACGCGACCATCTTCAGACCACAGCGGGGAATCTTCACGTTGAGGGAAAAAAGCGGGTGAGGGGATTCGAACCCCTGACATCAGGCTTGGGAAGCATGCGTTCTACCACTGAACTACACCCGCGCGTTAACGGTGGGAATTATAGCATAAGGCACGATCTTGGCAAGCACGGTGTCGTCTGTGGCGCGTCTCAAAATTAGGACGATTTATTCGTCGCCATCCTTCGGCAGCTCAGGACAGGCTCCGCTGACTGCCGGCGTAGTAGTATTTGACCATCGTGCTCGTGCTGCCGGTCCACTCGAAGTGGTTGCCGACGTAGTAGGTGGTCACGCCGTTCAGTACGGATTTGACGCGGTTGCCGTCGCCGTTCTAGACGAAGGTGGCGCTGGTTGCGCCGCCTACGGTCGTCAGGCGGTTTTCGGCATCATAGGTGTGCCGATACACCGTACTTCAAGGCGTTGTCTTGTGTACTGATACTGTTGTTGGGATGCAGATTTTACACGCGCTGGTTTGTGTTCAGTTTTGTGGCCGCACTACAGTTACCTTCTAAAATTCTCCGAATAGCTTGGATCTCTTTCAGTATTCTGGCAAGTGAAGATGCCGTTGCTAAAAGGCACAATACACTTGCACTGATTACAATTTCCAGATATAGATCACTCATTCGTATTTTCTCCCAGGAGAATTTATGGCTCCCAAATCTGATAACGTGTATTCGCATAGCGCGATCTTGCCCAATTCAGCATACCCTGGCGTGCTTCAGATGCTTCGCCTACACAAACAGCGAGCCCAACAATTCCCAAAACTTTCGTGCCGCCTACTATGTCACCGATACTTAAGAGACCTGCGGATATACTTGCGGCGGTATGCCACACACCAGAACCTAGTTCATTCCATTGCAATGGAGCATTATTAGTAGCATATCCTGTCCCTCCCATGTAACGAAATGTTCCATCTACTTTAGGTCGCACCCACAACATGTCATCTGTTGAGTCATAGAAATCAACCAAAGAATCAGTCGTTTGCCATCCGAGGCCGATCCGCTCTTTATTGGTACTTACGATTTCCAAATATGCTTCTTCTGCTACAAATCGGAATGTGTTATTATTTTTATCGTAGCCAAAGCCACCTACGATTCTGGTGGAGGGTTGACCCATTATCAATCTCGTGCCATCCAGAATATCACCATAAGTAGCTCCTCCTGGTCCAATGACTGCCCACCACTCAGCATCACTATGCCACTGTTGAATAATACTTTGTCTTTCATCAGGGTCTGAAATGCCCAGTTGGTGTTCCAAATACCTATCGATTTCATCTTCCTCAAAATGCCCACTCGGATCCGTATACCTGAGCGGTGAATTCAGTACATAGCTGTACCGATTGAGACTCTGCGGATTGGCCGGGCTGGGGACAATCGTATCGGCGCTGAGGAATCGGCCTAGCGCGCTGTCGTAATACCTTGCATTATAAAAGTACAAGCCCGTCGCATCTTTGCGTTGACCCGTATACTGGTAGGCGGTGGGCGTCGTGGCGGGACTGTTGTAGCGCGTGTCACCCCAGGGATAGTAACGCTGTTCGGTGTACAACGTGCCGTTGCTGTTCGCGGTCAGCGACGTGCTGCCCAGATGATCGCCGAGCAGGAAATACAGCGTGCTGCTCCCCTGGCGCATCGCCACCCGCTGACCGCCGGCGTAGTAGTACTTGACCATCGAGGTCATACTGCCGGTCCACTCGTAGTAGTTGCCCACATAGTACGTCGTCACGCCACCCATCACGGACTTGACGCGGTTGCCGTCGCCGTCACTTCAACTTGTTCTAACCCAGTTGTGGTCTAACAAATGGGGGTAAGTTCACCTGTAACCAACGGTTGCAATCCCCCAAATAAA
>DAOUAQ010000200.1:0-13010 GCA_034433375.1 Anaerolineae bacterium
CGCCGTTCCAGGGGACGCGGCTGACAGTGACGGTGGAAGGGGTGGATGACGACGCCCTGGCGGCGCTCATCCAAAGCGAGACGCCTGTGGGGATGGACGATCTGTACCGCGAAAAATACCGCCCGCAGTTCCACTTCACCTCGCGGCGCGGCTGGCTCAACGACCCGAACGGGCTGGTGTTTTATGACGGCGTGTACCACCTCTTCTACCAGCACAATCCCTACGGTTGGTCGTGGGGTAACATGCACTGGGGGCACGCCGTCAGCCCCGATCTGGTACATTGGGAAGAACTCGGCGACGTGCTCTACCCCGATGCTCTGGGTGTGATGTTCTCCGGGTGCGCCGTGGTAGATTGGCAAAACACCACCGGCTTCCAGGATGGCGACGATCCGCCGCTGGTCTTGATCTACACCGCCGCCGGCGAACCGTTCACGCAATGCCTCGCCTACAGCACCGATGGCGGCGCGTCGTGGGTGAAGTACGCCGGCAATCCCGTGCTTGGGCACATTGCCGGACACAACCGCGATCCGAAGGTGCTATGGCACGCGCCGAGCCAGCAGTGGGTGATGGCGCTCTATCTCGTGGACTATGATTACGCGCTATTCGGTTCGCCCGACCTCAAGACGTGGCGCAAACTGTGCGACGTCCACATCGGCGACGCGACCGAGTGCCCCGATTTCTTCGCGCTGCCCGTGGACAATGACCCGGTGAACACGCGCTGGGTGTTCTGGGGCGCGAACGGCAATTATGTCCTCGGCAGCTTCGACGGCGAGACCTTCACGCCGGAAAGCGACGTGCTGCGTTACGACTGGGGCGGCAACAGCTACGCCGCGCAGACGTGGAGCGACACACCGGACGGGCGGCGCATCCAAATCGCCTGGCTGCGCGTCAACCTGCCGGGGATGCCGTTCAACCAGATGATGGCCTTCCCCTGCGAACTGACGCTGCGCACGACGCCGGCGGGGATTCGCCTGCGCAGTTGGCCGGTGCGGGAGATCGAACGGTTGTACGATTGGGGCGTTCATTGGTCGAACGAGAGCCTCGACCTTGAACCGGGCGCGGACCTGATGGACGAGGCTTTATTGACGAACGGCGACTGCTTCGACATCTATGCCGACCTGGACCCCGGCGCGGCGACGGCGCTCACCTTTGTCCTACGCGGTATCTCTGTGACATACAACGTGGCGCAGCAAACGTTGACGTGCGAAGGCCGCACCGTCTCCGTTCTTCTCGTGGATGGCATGGTCAACATCCGCATCTTGCTGGACCGCGCCGCGCTCGAAATCTTCGGCGCGGACGGCCTGGTCGCGTTGCCGCTTGGCGTCATCCTGCCCGATGAAGATCACGCGCTGCATTTTTACGTGGAAGGCGGCCCGACCGGCGAGTTCATTGTTGGTGTGCATACCCTGCTTTCGGTGTGGGAAGATGATGCGTGTACAGATGAAACCTGGGTAGATGCCCTTGACAGTGATGAGATCCCTTTCTAGCGCAACGGCGCGCGCGCACCTCACGCGCGGATACACGCTTGCCCTGATTAGCGCCGCCTTCCTCTCCACCACGGCGATTTTCATCCGCTACTTGACGCTGACCTACGCCATTCCGCCGTTGGTGCTGGCTTTCTGGCGGGATGTTTTTGTTGTCCTCACACTCCTGCCGGCATTGAAGGCGTTGCGTCCGGCATTGTTGCGGGTGGAACGGCGTCACCTCCTCTACCTGGCGGCGTATGGCCTGGTGCTTTCTCTCTTCAACATCCTGTGGACGTTCTCCGTGGCGCTCAACGGCGCGGCGGTGGCGACGGTGCTGGCCTACTGCTCGGCGGCGTTCACCGCGTTGTTGGGCCGCTGGTTACTCAAGGAACGCCTGGACGGCGTCAAGTGGCTGGCGATTGCGCTGAGTTTGGGCGGCTGCGCGCTGGTCTCCGGCGTGTTCGCGCAATCGGCGTGGCGTCTTAGCGTAGGCGGTGTGCTGGTGGGGACGGCGGCCGGATTGAGTTACGCGATCTACAGCCTGATGGGGCGCTCGGCGGCGCAGCGCGGCCTGAATCCGTGGACGACGCTGTGCTACACGTTTGGCTTTGCGACGCTATTTTTGTTCGGCTTTAATCTGCTGCCGGAGACGGTGATGCCCGGCGGGATTGTTTCTCTGTCCGACTTTTTCTGGCTGAGCAAAGCGTGGGCAGGGTGGGGCGTGCTATTCCTGCTGGCGGCGGGGCCGACCGTAGCGGGATTCGGGCTGTACAACGTCAGCTTGAGCTATATGCCTTCGAGTGTGGTGAACTTGCTTGCCACATCGGAACCGGTTTTCACGGCCATCAGCGCGTACTTCCTGCTCGGCGAGCAGTTGAACGGGATGCAGATCGCTGGCAGCCTGCTGATCCTCTCCGGCGTCGTTGCGCTGCGCGTCTACGATGGTTGGCTGGAACATCGGAATGGAACGGCTGATCAATTTCCGTGATTTCGGCGGCTATCCCACGGCAGATGGGCGGCGTGTGAAGACCGGCTGCCTGTACCGCTCTGGCAGCGTGGATCAGGCCAGCCGCCGCGACCGTGAGATGCTGCACGCCCTCGGCGTCAAAACGCTGATTGACTTGCGTTCGCCGAAAGAACGCAAGCGGGCGCTACGTCTCTGGCCCGGCGCGCGCGTTGTCTCGTTGCCGATGCCTTTCGATGAACTCACCCGCGACCGCCTGAAGCCGCTGTTGTTCCGCCGCGACGTTCGAACCGCCGTTTACGATATGGTCGAAAGCGTTTACGTGGACACCGTGGATCACTCGTGCGCGCAGTTGTCCGCGCTTTTCACGCTGTTGCAGCAGCCTGAGGTCTATCCGGTGCTCATCTTCTGCCGCGCAGGGCGGGATCGCACTGGTTTCATCGGCGCCGTCATTCAACTGGCGCTTGGTGTGCGAGCGGAGGATGTGACGGCTGAGTATTTGCGTTCCAATGCTGCCCTGCTGGCGCAAGCGCGCCGCGCCCCACGCGCGCTGCAAATTCTCACCCTGGGTCGGTTCGCGGCGGATAATTTGCGGGCGGTGTTTACCTCGCAAGAACGCTATCTGCGCACCGTCATCGGCAAAATTGAGGGCGAGTATGGCGGAATTGTGGAGTATCTGGATCAGTGTGGCATAGCGGAGCGGCAATTGGCAGCCGTAAAAGGGTATCTATTAGAGCGTAGTGACGACTTCAGTCGTTCCTTTGGGCATGATAGGGGAGGCGACTGAAGTCGCTACTACACGCTCGCTGCGTAGTGACGACTTCAGTCGTTGGTAAGAACAGATGTCTACGCCATCTCCGCGCGCGCGTTTTCTGCAGCGGCGACGCGGATACCCTCGGCCTCGTTGACGCGGGTGAGGAGGATGATGCCGCCGACGAAGAAGGCCATCAGCGACACGATACTCAGACGGCTCGACCCCATCAGTTGCCCAACAACGCCGAACAGCAGCGGCCCGGCGATCCCGGCGAACTTGCTGGATACATCGTAGAAGCCGAAGAATTCCGCGCTGCGCGCCTTGGGCGCCATCACCCCGAACAGGCTGCGGCTGAGCGCCTGGGTGCCGCCTTGCACCATCCCCACGCCGAAGGCCAGCGCCCAGAAGTGCCACGGCTGGCTCATAAAGAAACCGCCCACCATCAGCACCGCGTACCAGGCCAGTCCCACCATAATCGAGCGTTTGGCGCCGAGTTTGTGGCTGAATTTACCAAAGAGCAGCGAGAAGGGGATGCCCACGAACTGTGTCAGCAGCAGCGCGCCGATCAGGTCCGACATCCCAATGCCGATTTCCGCGCCGTAGATGGTCGCCATCTTGATGACGGTGCCGATACCGTCGTTGTAAATCCAGAAAGCGATCAGGAACTTGAACAATTCGCCGTATTTGCGGATTTCGTGCAGTGTCTGCCCGATGCGCCGGAAGCTGGCGCGCACGGGATTGAGGCCGACGCCGAGGCCCTCAGTGTTGGCGCGCGGCTCGGGGACGCGCTGTAACAGCGGCAGCGTAAAGATGGCCCACCAGATGGCTACGGTGAGAAAAGACAGCCGCGGCCCCAAAGAGCTGCCTTTCCAGATCACCATAATCATAACGAGGTTGACGGCTAGCAGGATGCCGCCGCCCAAATAGCCGAGCGCGTACCCTTTGGAGGAGACGTAGTCAATCTCGTCCTCGTTGGCGACGTGCGGCAAGAGCGCATCGTAAAAAATGTATGAAGCGGCCAGGCCGATGGAGCCTAAGAAGAACAAGATCAGCGTCGGCCAGACCATGCCTGCATCCATAAAAACCAACAAGGCAGTCGTAAAAATGCCGATCCCGGCAAACAGCGCTAATAATTTCTTCTTGCTGCCCATATAATCGGCGATGCCGCCCAGGATGGGGGCCAGCAGCGCGGAAACCAGGAGAGCGATGGAGTTGGTGTATCCCCAATACACGGTGGGCAGATTGCCCGGCAGGTTGGCGCCGATCACACTCTCGAAGAAGGCCGGCAAGACGGCCGCTTCGACGGTTGTTGAAAAGGCGGAACTGCCCCAGTCATACATACACCAGGCATTGACGATCTGACGATGCGCAAAAGTTTTCGCGGACTCGATATGATTCATGGATAGATTCCTTTCATTGAGATAGATAGACTGTAAGCGCCTTTTACGTTTTACGCCTTACGCTTCACGTTTCGGCAAGATGAAGTAGAAGGTGCTGCCTTGCCCGACTTCGCTTTCGACGCCGACCCGTCCATTGAGCTTCTCGGCAATGCGCTGCACAATGGACAATCCCAATCCGTGTCCTTTCGCTCTGACTTGATCGAGCCGGGTGAAGGGGATGAACAGGCGTGCTTGTTCTTCTGGCGTCAGCCCTCTGCCGTTGTCGCGCACCCACAAGCGCACATAGCCGTCAACGTGATCGGTCGCGCCGATTTCGATGCGCGGCGGGGTTCCCCCGTATTTGATGGCGTTGCTGACATAGTTGACCAGGATTTCCTCGACCCAGGATGGGTAGCTTGTCACGCTCGGCCAGAAATCAGGCATGATAATTTCCGCTTTGTTCTGTAGGACGGCATCGGCAAGACGCTGTTGAATGTCTTCCATAATGCCGGGCAGGTTAAGCGTCTCTTTCGGCACATCCTCAACCTGCCGCACACTGGCTAACAGCAACAACGCATCAACGATACTGGCAATCTTGTGCCCATTTTGTGCGATGATGCTGCAATAATAGCCGAACTTATCGGCAGGGATTTTGTCATAGCGTTTTTCCAGAAGATCACTGAAGCCGATGATGGAGGCCAGCGGCGATTTCAAATCGTGAGCCACGGTATGCGCGTAAGCATCCAATTCTTCGTTGCGCTTCTCAAGTTCGATAGTGCGCTGGTAGAGCGCTTCTTGCGCTTGCTGGCGCTCGATGATTTCTGCGCGCAGTGCAGATGTGCGTTCTATGACCAAATCTTCAAGCTGCTGATTGATGTGGGTGAGTTCGGCCGTGCTCTGGGCGATGACGTACTCGACGACTTTTGAGGGCAGAGCGATTGCGAACGCAAAGAATACCGGCAGCACAATGTCTGCCGGCGGTAGCCGGTAGAGGATCCCCAACAGCAGGACGATAACCGATGTCGCAATAGCGTATTGCATGGCGGGACGAAATCCCAACACCAGGCCCAATGAGAAAATCCCTACATGAAACATAAAGCGAATGGGCAGGTGATTTGATTGAATCCGCAGGATATACCATAGCAGCCCGGCCAGACAGGCTATCGTTATCCAGGAGAAAGTGAGCATGGCGTGCGACAACGACGTCGGCAGCTTTTTCAACGCATAAAACGCGGCGGCCCCGATCGTGAGCATCAGGACAATGTATAATACGTCAACAGGTTCTTTATGGACTATCCGGTTGATAGTGTGGAGAATCGCGCCTGAGCTGGTGAGTAGGATGTATCCGACAAAGATCCACCGGGCTGTGTTGACGCGAGCTTTGTCCCCTGGTAAGGTGTTCATCCCTTTCTATTCCCAGAAGGTTCCGGCTTTGATCACGGCGCCGCTCTCGCGCTCTTCGTCATAGATTTTCCACCAACTCTCGACCACTTCCTGTAATCGCTTGTTTTTGAAGGCGCTAAGAAACGCGGCTTTGTCCTCTTCGGTAAGATCGCCATAAGGACAGGCTGCTAAAACAGTTTCAAGCCCTTGCGCCTCCGCTTCCTTCACGAAATTTCGGGAAAGGAAGACTTGCCCCGCCAACCACAATATATCTTGATGCTCCTTTAACATAGTGCTCCTTTCATAAGGACTTCCCTTTGTCCCGGCTAATAATAAATAGGGAAACGAGTCTGTTCTTATTTTATGCCGATCTGTAATTTATGCCAGAAGGCAATTGTCGTGTTGGAGAATGACGTTACAATAGCGGCATGAGATTATCTTCTTTGAGAGGAACTATGCCAGCCTTAGTTGAAGTCCAAAACTTGTGCAAACGTTACACATCCGATGCCCCATACGCGGTGGAGGACATCTCGTTCGATATCCACGCCGGCGAGCTGTTCAGCCTGCTTGGCCCGAACGGCGCGGGGAAGACCACCGCCATCTCGATGATCAGCACGCTGCTAAGCCCCACGGCGGGTGCGGTGCGGGTAGACGGGTACGACGTGCAACGCGACCCCATGGCCGTGCGGCGCGTCATCGGCGTTGTGCCGCAGGAGCTGGCGCTCTACGACGACCTGACGGCGCAGGAGAACCTGCGCTTCTGGGGTGAGATGCGCGGTCTGCACGGCGCGGAGTTGCAGCGCGAAATCGCCGAAAAGCTGGCGTTGATCGAGCTGACCGACCGCGCCAAAGATCGCGTTGGCACGTTCTCCGGCGGGATGAAGCGCCGTCTCAACCTGGCGGTGGGGCTGTTGGGCCGTCCCAAGCTGCTCATGCTCGACGAGCCGACCGTCGCCATTGACCCGCAGAGCCGCCGCTACATCCTCGACTGGGTCAAAAAGCTGCGCGAACAAGGTGTGACCATCCTCTACACGACCCACTACATGGAAGAAGCCCAGGAATTAAGCGACCGCATCGGCATCATTGACCACGGTAAGCTCATCGCCTTGGGGACGTTTGAGGAACTGATCCAGCTTGTCGGCCAGCACGAGACGCTGCGCTTGCAACTGCTTCAGGAGGGCGGCGGCGCGGAACTGGCGGCGGCGCTGCAATCCCTGGAAGGCATCATCCAGGTCAGCGCGACGGACGGGGAGGTGTTGGTCAACGTCACGTCGGCGGAGGCAACGCTTGCCACCGTCATCGGCACCGCGACGGGCCTGGGTTTGAGTGTGCGCACCATTGACATCCGCGAGCCGAACCTGGAAGCCGTCTTCCTGCACCTGACCGGCCGCGCGCTGCGGGATTGAAGCGCGATGCGTAAGCTGCTCACCCTTTCGCTTAAAGAAGTTTTGCTCGCCTTCCGTGACGTAGGCGCGCTCGTGACGATGCTGGCGACGCCGCTGGCGCTGACGTTGGTGATGATGGCGGCGTTCGGCAGCGGCA
The DNA here is from genome assembly GCA_034433375.1 of Anaerolineae bacterium. Classification (GTDB taxonomy): domain Bacteria; phylum Chloroflexota; class Anaerolineae; order B4-G1; family SLSP01; genus DSWT01. Next base: position 7,489 of record DAOUAQ010000200.1, read on the forward strand.
GCAACAGCACCCCCATCTCCGACATCCCCGTGCTCTTGTTGAACCGGGATGAAGGGACGTTTGGGCAGGCGCTCACTGACATTTTTTCCGCTCCATCGGTGGGCGACCTGGTGACGGCGACCCTGGTGGAGGATGAGGCCGCCGCCCGCGCCCGCGTGGAAGCCGATGAAGTCGCCGCGCTGGTCATCATCCCGGCGGACTTCAGCGCGCGCGTCTTCCCCTTCGGCGCGCGCGCGCAAGAACTGATTGGCCTGGACGTGACCACGCTCAATCCCGATGCTGTCCTCACACCCCAACAACAGGCCGGCTTCGCGCAAGCGTTCCTGGAGAGCCAAAGCCCCACCGAGCCGGTGGTCGTCGAAATCTACGCCAGCCCCAACTGGCGCATCAGCGCATTGGTTGTCAAGGCCATCGTCAGCCAGGGACTTGAGCGGCTGAACATCCAGATTGCGGGGATGACCAACATCGTCACCCGGCTGGCGGCGGGGATGTTGCCAGCCGGGCAATCCGACGTGGACGTGGCGGCGGCGATGGGGACGCTGCGGACGGGTTCTACCGGACAGGAAGCTGCTGGCGGGGCGGATGCCGATTTGCCCATCGAACTTGTGACCACATCCGCCACAGGGCGCGGCTTTAGCTGGCTCGGTTATTACGCATCGAGTATGGCGGTGCTATTCCTGATGTTCGCCGTCACCTCTGGCGGGCGCACGTTGCTGGCGGAGCGGCAGCGCGGCACGTTGCCTCGGTTGCTCATCTCCCCCACACCCGCCCTCACCATTCTACTCGGCAAGATGGGCGGCATTGTGTTGACCGGCGTGCTGCAAATGCTCATCCTCTGGGGCGCGACGACGCTCATCGGCGCGTACTGGGGGCATCCGGCCGGCGTGCTGCTGACGATTGTGCTGCTCGTGATCTGCGCTTCTGGCGTTGGCGCGCTGATCTCCGCGTGGGCGCGGACGCCGGGACAGGCCGGCGCCATTGGGTCGGCGGTGACGCTGATCGGCGGGGCGCTCTCCGGCAGCTTCTTCGTCCGCTGGAACCTGCCCCAGTGGGTGCAATACCTCAGTCTCGTTACCCCCAACGCCTGGGGCATCGAAATCCTCTCGCGCCTGCAAGCCGGCCGCGCGCCATCTGCCATCTTGCCCTGGCTCGGCGGCATGATATTACTCACTATCATCTACTATGGTTTGGCGCTGTTGGGCTTTAGAAGGCAGTTTAAGTGATTGGTAATCCGTAATTTGTAATTGGTAATCGGAATCAGAAAAAAAGTGGCGCAAACTATCTAATCTCTTACTCTTAACTCGTTACCAATTACTGATTACCTCACTCAAGGAGCTACAATGTACCGTTTATGGGGCATTATTCGCACAGAATTTAAGCGCCGGTTTGATAGTCCGATGGCGTGGGTGTTCTTCTTGCTGCTGCCGTTTCTGTTCACCGCGGCGGTGGGCGCGGGTCTGGGCGGGATGATGAACGACGCGCCGCCGGAAGAAGTGCGCATCACATTGGCCGTGATTCAGCGGGATAAAGGGCCGCTGGTGGACGCACTTTTCGCCACATTGCGAGGGCTGAACTTCGACTTGAATGTGGTCGAGACGTTTCCCGACGATGTTTTTGGCCTGATCGTCCCGGCGGATTTCTCCGCGCGTTTGTTAGCCGGCGCGGAAGTAACGCTCACGTTGCACATCCGCAGCGACAGCAACACCACGCCGGCCGTCGAACAGGCCGTGCAGGCCGCAATCGGGCGGGTGGGCGGCGCGGCGCTCGTCGCGCAGGCCGGGGTGACGCAAGCGCGCGACGCGGACCTGGTCGCCACGCCGGAAGATGCAGCCGCACTCTTCGCCGAATTGCTGCTCGACACACTCGCCGCCGTCGAGACTCCCTCAGCGGTCGCCAGCGTCGTCTGGCCGGCCGGCGTGACGCTGGATACCGATGTGCGCGACATGGCGAATAGCACTGAGCACGCTTCCGCCGGACAGATCGTCACCTGGGTGCAAATTACCCTGCTCAGTGCAGCGGAAGTGCTGGTGGACGAGCGCCTGCGCGGCACGCTCCAGCGGATGCTGGTGATGCCCACATCGCGCGCCCTTATCCTCGGCGGCAAAGTTCTGGCGACCGTGCTCGCCGGGCTGCTGCAGATCGCCATTCTGCTGGTTGGCGGCGCGGTGGTGTTCAACGTGGGATGGGACAAAGCGCCGCTGGCTGTTATCGTGGTTTCGCTCGCCTTTGCGCTGGCCGTGGCCGGGATGGGCCTGCTGGTGGCGACCTTCGTGAAAACTGGCGGGCAGGCCAGCAGCGCCGTGGTGGGTCTTTCGATGACCATGGCGGCCTTGGGCGGCGCGTGGTTCCCGCTGGAGGTGACGCCGCCGCTTTTCCGCCAGATCGTGCAAATCCTGCCCTCCACCTGGGCCATGCGCGCCTACACGGACATCCTGGCGCGCGGCGCGACGTTGGGCGATGTGTTGCCGGTTGCCGGCGTGCTGCTCGGCTTTGCCGCTGTGTTCACCGTCATCGGCGTGTGGCGCTTCAACCGGTATGCATAGAACGCTCAAACATTCCAAAGGGTGTTGATGATGTCAATCACTCGGCGCGCGTTTTCTGGGGAACTCGATGTGCAGGCGATGCGGGCGCTGGCGGCTGCCTTTCCTGCCGACAACCTGCACGTGGTTGATTTGCCGTATCGTTTCAGCTCCTGGGCCTTGGATGACCCGGCTAATGTTGGGCTGTGGGTTGATGCGGAAGGGCGATGCCTGGCCTGGGCGGTCATGCAGACGCCTTTTTGGACGGTGGATTATGTGTGCCACCCCGGCGCGTCCCATCTGCTGCCGCGCGTCCTGGCGTGGTCCGATGGCCGCGCCCGCCAGATGCTCCAGGCCGAAAAAGGCCTGCCCTGCTGGTTTGCGACGGCTTTTGCCGGCCAGACTGAGCGGATTCGCGCTCTTGAGGAAGCCGGATTCGCCTGTCAGGCCGACGTGGGTGAAGACTCGTGGTCCAAAGTGCTGCTGCGCCGTCCCGCGCTAGCGCCGGTCCCCGAATGTAGTCTGCCCGCGGATTTCACCATTCGTCCGCTGGTCGGCGCGAGCGAGGTCGAGGCTTACGTCGCGCTCCACCAGGCAGTTTTCGAGAGCCGCAGTATGACGGTGGGGTGGCGCGCGCGCACACTACATTGCCCAGAGCACGTCCCGGACGTGGATTTGGTGGTCGTTGCGCCGGATGGCCGTCTGGCCGGATTTTGCATCGGCTGGCTCGCTCCCAACAGCGCGGGCGAAACCGTCGGGCGCGTTGAACCGTTAGGCATTCACGCCGACTTTCGTCACCTGGGTTTGGGGCGGGCCGTCCTCTCGGAGTGTGTGCGGCGGCTGCATCGGCGCGGCGCGCAGCACATTCTGGTTGAAACCGACAACTATCGCGGCGCGGCGTTGAACCTGTACGAGTCCGTGGGTTTCCGCGTGATCCAGGATGTGCTGGTATTTTGTAGAGATTACGCCAAAGTTGATGAGAAGTAGCGCAAGAAGTAGCGCAAGCTGTTAGCTTGCGGCAAAGGCAAACTAACAGTTTGCCCTACATTTACGATTTGTTGTTTTCAGATAAGGACTGCGATGCGACGATATATTTGGCCGGTAGGGTTTCTTGTTATGTTGTTGATCGGCATGGGTCTGGCGTTTGGCAATGCGCTTCAGGATGTGCAAGCTGATGTGACCCCGCCGCCGCTGCCGCTATGTGATACGCACACCGTCGGCATGACGTTGACGACCAGCAGCCTTACACCGAACGTCGGTGAACATCTGCTGGTCACGGTTACGCTAGGAAATGAGGGTTGCGGTATGATTGGATTGCCGCAATATCGGCTCTCGTTGACACAACCAGCGCGCACTCTCGCGCCGGAGACGCCGGAGGCTATTACCCACTACATCGGATTAAATCCTGGTGAGACGGACATAGTCACGTTCACATTAGACACCATCGGTGTGGGAACCGTGTCCTTGAACGCCGCCGCGAGTTTTGAGGTGCATTTAGGCTATCCCGGCCCGGCTTATTGGGCTGCCGCTGCGACCGGTCCGCTTACAGTGACTATTCCCCCAACGGATACTGAGATTGTGGTGTTCCAGCAGGCCGCCTATGATCTGGGTTGTTTTCCTTCCGTCGAACGGAGCGAGACGACCTATTCGTTTCGTTGTCTCTACGCCGATGTCCTCACAATCCAGGGGTGGATCGAGCGTTTTGCAGATGAGGCCACCGCGCAGGCGACGTTTTTTGCCCGGCAAGGCTCTTCGATGCAGCTTGAGCCGTTCTACTGCTATTCCGCTTACATCTGGGTGGACGATTTGGGGCCGCTGGTGCAAGGCAACTGGCAGCGCTGGGTGGCCGAGCGGTGGATTATCAGCGTCAATAATACGGATTTCATCACGGCACCGATCGCCCCCACGCCGGAGGTTATATCGCAGGCTATCTTGCAGGCTGCGCTACGCAATCGGCTTTTCCTGGCTTGTTATCGGCAGTATTTACCTATCGTATGTAAAAAATAAGGAGTTTTCAATGCAACCGCGCGACATTATTCTGGCAAACATCAACCATGAGGACCCGCCGCGCGCGGGGATGACGTTTGACCGGGGCCGGGTGAATGATATGCTTGGCTGCGGCCTGCATCCCCACGGCTACGAGCAGAAGCGGTGGACCGACGGCCCGCGCGAGTATTATGACGACGAGTGGGGCAACCTCTGGGTGCGGATGCGCGACGGCTCGCTCAAGGGCGAAATCTTCAAACCGGCCATCGAAGACTGGTCGCAGCTCGACGACTTGCAGCCGCCGGACTACTCGCATCCCGATTGCGCCGCGTTTATGACCGCGCTCTTCACCGAACCGACTGACAAATTCAAAATCGCCCACATCGGCGGGTGGATTTTCGACAACGCGCGGTATTTGCGCAAAATGGAGGTTTACTTCGCGGATATGGCGCTGTATCCCGACGAACTCAAGCGGATGCACCAGATCGTTGCCAATGTCTACGAGCAGAAAATTCACCTGGCGGGCAAGGCCGGGGCGGACGGCATTATGATTGGCGAGGATATGGGCACGCAGACGGGCCTGCTCTTCAGCCCTAAGATGTTCCGCGAGTATTTCAAGGCGATGTACACCCGGTTGATGGGCATCGCCCACGAGTACGGGATGAAGGTGCTGATGCACTCCTGCGGGCAGAACTGGGCCATCGTCCCCGATTTGCTCGATGCCGGCGTGGATGTATTCCAGTTCGATCAGCCCGCGCTCTACGATATGCCCAAGCTGGCGGCGCTGCTCAAAGAGCGGAAAGCCGCGCTGTGGAGTCCGGTGGACATCCAGAAAATCCTCCCCACCGGCGACCGCGCCACCATCGAGGCTGGCGCGCGGACGATGTACGACATCTTCGCGGGTGGCCTGATCTGCAAGAACTATCCCGACTTGCACGGCATCGGCGTCGAACCGGAGTGGGACATGTGGGCCTACAATGCGTTCTGCGAAAAAGCGGGGTCGCCGGTTTTCTCAAT
>DAOUAQ010000201.1:0-6276 GCA_034433375.1 Anaerolineae bacterium
TTGCAGCAGGCGCTCAATCTGGCCGAACCGGAAGGGTACGCGCGCGTTTTTCTGGATGAAGGGCCGCCGATGGCCGAATTGCTGCGTCTGGGCGCGCAACGCGGCGTGTGGCGTCCGGCCCGGCTGTCGGCTTATGCAGACCGGCTATTGGCTGCTTTCCCCGATTTTGCCGTCAGACCACCTGCTCCCGCCTTGCCTTCGGGCTTGATCGAACCTTTGAGCGAGCGTGAATTGGAAGTGTTGCGCCTGCTGGGCGAAGGCTTCTCCAATCGCCAGATTGCCGAGAGGCTGATCGTGACCGTGGGCACGGTCAAATCGCACGTCCACAACATCTATGGCAAGCTCGGCGTCGAGCGCCGCACCGAAGCGATTGCCCACGCCCGGGACCTGCATCTGTTGTAATCTCCCTCAGAAATCAACCGCGCAATCTATCCTTTGATAGATGACGCGCGCCGGGTTTGCGCGTATCATTGACGTTATGAGACAGAGAACGCGCAAACCGGACGAATATCGCATCCACATCCAGGGCCATTTGGACCCGCAGTGGTCGGACTGGTTCGAGTATATGGCCTTGATCCACAACGCGGACGGCACCACGACGCTCACCGGGCCGGTCGTGGATCAAGCGGCGCTGTACGGGCTGTTGGACAAGCTGCGCGATTTGGGCGTGCAGTTGATTTCGGTACAGCCTGACGAATTAGCGAAAGATGCGAGAGAGCGGCGCTGAAAATGGCAAATGGCAAATGGCAAATGGCAAATGGTAAATGGCAAAGCGATTGCTGAAGCGCAGAGCTGTGATTCACAAGAAAATTTGAGGTAGTGAAATAAATGATGAGAAAAATTGAACCTGTCTTGTTGGTTTTGTTGATTGCAGTTAGCTGGCTGACTGCGTGCGCAGCGCCGGCGGCCTTGTCTACGGCAGTTCCGGCGGAGTCGCCGACTTCGACCAGAAACGCTTTTTTGCGTTGGCCTGTTGCCTTTTCCTTGTCTACGGCAGTTCCGGCGGAGTCGCCGACTTCGACTGCCACGCCGCTAGCGCCGCCGACCGCGATACCGGCGACTGCAACGCCGCAGCCGAGTCCTACACCTGCTGTCACCATTCAGGTGCAGTGGCGCTTTGCCACGTCCGGCGCACTTTGGGGGCCGCCGGCTTTTCGGGACGGCGTCGTTTTTGTCGGCAGCGATGACGGGCATCTCTACGCCGTGACCGCTCAGACCGGCGAGCAGGTGTGGGCGTTTGCCGCCGGCGGCGTGGTGCGGGCGCGGCCTGATTTTGCCGAGGTGGACGGGCGCACACTCGTCTACTTTACCAGCGATGACGGCTATCTTTACGCTGTGGAGGCTGCAAGCGGCGGCGAAGTCTGGCGCGCGGACATTGGCAACGTGACCGACCGGGCGGTGCGCACGGACAGTATCGGTAATTCGCCCAACCCCACCGGTTACGATTACCTGCAATCGTCGCCGGTGGCAGCCGGGGAGCGCGTGTACATCGGCAGCGCAGACGGCAAGGTCTACGCCCTGGATGCCGCGACCGGCGAGGTGGCGTGGGCTTTCCAGACTGGCGCGAAAGTGCGCGCTACGCCCAACGTGACCGCTGGCGTCGTCTACGTGGGCAGTTGGGACAAGACGATGCTGGCGTTGGACGCGCAAACTGGCGAATTGCGCTGGCAGACGCCGGTCTACGGCCAGGTGCAGACGACGGCTCTGGTGGTTGATGATCTCGTTTACTCGGCCAGCCGCAAGGCCAGCGTCGTGGCGCTGAACGTGGAGACTGGCGAGAAGGTGTGGGAGTTCAACTATGGGGGCAATATGTGGGTCGAGTCGTCTCCGACGCTGTTGGATGATATGCTTTACATTGGCAGCTCTGGCAGCAGGACGCTCTTCGCCCTGGAGCGTCAAACCGGCATAGCCCGGATGCGGTATAACGTCGGCGCCTTCTGTTGGCCGAAACCATTGCTCCTGGCTGAAACCAAGACATTGGTTACCGGCTGCATCAATGTGGCGGGTGGCAGTCATGGCTTGTTTGTTTACAGCATCGTTCCTGATGAGACGATGGACCACCGGTTGACGCTGGCGGAAATGGGACATGTGCCTGTGGGAGAAGCTCTGGAAATCAGCGGGGAGTGGGAGGGTGTGACCTCATCTCCGATCTATGCCGAGGGTGTGGTCTATTTCGGCGGGCTGGATGGTGTGCTTTGTGCGATCACCATGGAGTGAAGAAGATGGATGTACGAGAAATAGAGCGACTTCAAATGGAGAAGGAATTCATCGCTAACTGGCTTACCGATCTGTTGGCGACGATGGCCGTCGAGTTGGACCGCGAAACGCAGGTCAAGCTGATCGAAGGGTGCGGGCGCGGATGTTACGACCGCTTCAGCTTCAAACAAGATATCGCTCGCGCCGGGCAAGGCGATCTGGCGAAGTTGATCGATGCTTACCGGCGCACGTTCGAGATCTGGCAGGAAGGCGACCGGGTTCACATCCGCTACGGGGAAGTGTCCCCCGGTTGTTACTGCCCGGCGGCGCGCGCGACCCCGATCAGGACGGACGATCTACACTGTGAATGTACCCGCGCCACCCACCAGGCGATCTTCGAGACGGCGTTGGGACATCCTGTGCATATCGAGATTCTGGAGACAGTGCGACGCGGCGGCAAGACGTGCCATTTTGTGGCGCGGGTTGGAGGATGAACCTGGATCGCCGTGCGCCTCGACGTGGTAGAACACTGCGCCAAAGATGGCCCGGTCTCGGCTTCCGAGTTCAAATTGACCGAGGCTTTTGCGTTGGGACAACAATCCTAGGAGCAACTTTATGGACATCGATTATGATCGCTGCAACGTCTCGAAACGATTGCGGGATGAAATTGTGAGGGCAAAAGGGGAAGCGTTTTGGCGCGCCTTGAGCCAGGACATTGTGACGCCGTCCGACGATATGGAGTGGAAACAGTGCAGCGCGTGTATGCGCGTCTTCATGGAGAAATTCCAACGTATGCTCCCGGCGGAAGAAATCAAAGCAATTATGGTGAATGTCCGCCACGACTTGAGGCGCAACGACTTTGATTGGGCCGTCCGGTTGTTCGATCAGATCGGCGACATCGACCGGTTTGCCGTCGAATTGCAGAAGATTGGCATCGCAGAAGTCGTCTCCAGTTATAGCCAGCAGGCTGCTTACTATGGTCAAACCATAGATCGTGAAGTAATCGAATATGTACAAAGCGTCGAGAATATCTTTTATGGCCGGCGCTATGGAAATGAAATCCTTGCCCAGGCGATTCCGGCCGATGTGGGTGGCTTTCTGCGTGCAAGCAGCGACCGGCAACGGCGTTATGCGCTCTGCCATTGTCAATTTGCCCGCGAATCTATTCTACAGGATGAGGGCCAGGTATCCCCGCTGTTGTGCGAGTGCAGTCTGGGGCATACGCTGATCCTGTGGGAAACCGTCCTGAACAGGAAACTCGACGGTGCGGTCGTGGAATCGGCGCTCAAAGGTTCGCATCGCTGCCTTTTCAGGATCGAATTACCGCCCGATGTTGTCGAGCGATGGGCAGGTAGCAGAGAATAAGGATACAAATCAAGAGGAGAAAAGTATATGAACAAAATTTTGGTTGCCTATACGACGAAGTCGGGTTCCACGGCAGAAGTCGCCGAAGCCGTTGGAGAGGTCTTGCGCCAAGACGACGCTGCGGTCGAAGTGCGCCCAATCGCCGAGGTAAACGGCCTTGACGCCTATTCTGCGGTGGTGGTCGGCGGACCGATGATCCTGGGCTGGCATCCAGACGCCGTGACCTTCCTGCAAAAGCACCAGGAGACGCTGAGCCGCGTGCCGGTCGCCTGCTTTATGACGGCGTTGAGCCTCACCAGGATGCCCGAAACGCATCACAACGGCTTCCCGGTCTTCCAGGACCCGGCGTTGGCGAAACCACCCAAACGCGCGGATCGCCTGAACTTCAAGGAACGCTATTCCGCCGTCGCCTCTTACCTGAAGCCGGTGGCAGAAAAAGCGCCGCAGGTCAAACCGGTTGGTGTAGCTTTCTTTGCCGGAAAATTGGATTTTGGCACTTTGCGTCTCTTCGACCGATTGTTCGTCCAATTCATCGTTGGCGCGAAACCCGGCGACGTGCGTAACTGGGACGCGATTCGCGCCTGGGCCGCAGGCGTGCGCCCGGCATTGTGCGTGTAACACAGGGGTCGTTGATGAGAGTACTACTCGTTTCTGCCAACACGCTCCCGGCCTCGCCTTCCGGCCCGGCTTACGTCGCGGGCGCGTTGTTGCAGGCCGGACACGACGTTGCGGTCTACGAAAGCTTGTTCGCCGTGGACCTGGCCGCCGAATTGGCGGCGGTCCTGGCTTTGTTCCAACCGGAGGTCGTGGGGATTTCGATCCGCCTGGTCCACGGCGACGTTCAGGATACAACTGCGCCGTTCGGTACACGGTATATCGATCTGCGCCCACGCGTCAAGGAGATCGTCGAGATCGTCCGCTGGAAATCGGATGCCTTGATCGTTTTAGGCGGGCCGGGGTTCAATTATTACGCCCACGATTGGCTGAATTATCTCGACGTGGGCTATGGCATCCGCGGGGAGGGTGAGGAAGCCTTCCCGGAGTTTCTGGCGCGACTGGCGCAAGAGCGCGCTGTGGTCTACATGCCGGGCTGCGTCTTCCGCACCAACGGGAGCTTTCCCGCTATCCCACCGCGCCCGGTCGAGGATTTGAACCATACGGCCTTGCCGGCTTATGGCCTGTTCGATATGGCGCAGTACGCCGCTCGCAACATCACCCCGGCCATTTTCACCAAACGCGGCTGCGCCTTCAATTGCGCCTACTGCCCTTACAGCAAGCTGGAGGGCAAACGCTACCGGCTGAAGTCGCCGGAGCGGGTGCTAGACGAAATTCGCCACGTGCTGAAGCACACGCCCGGCAACCGCGTGATGATCTGCGACAACAACTTCAACGCGCCGCGCTATCATGCGGAAGCGCTGTGCCGCGCTTTTGCCGCTGCTCCTTTCGGTTTTCAGTGGGGGACGGGCGATCTCAGGCCCGGAGGGGTGACAGACGACTTCTGCCGTCTGTTGCGCGATTCGGGCTGCTTTTACGCCAACCTTGCTATCGAGTTCGCCTCCGACGCGATGCTCCTGCGCATGAAACGCGGCTACACCGCCCGCCAGGTGCGCGCCGCATTGGAGAGCCTGAGCCGCTCTGCTGTGCCATTCGGCGCTTCGCTGATGTTCGGCGCGCCGGGTGAAACGCCGGATACGATTGCAGAAACGCTGGCTGTGTTAGCCGATTACGAGATCCCGCTGGGCGTGTGGGTGACGGTGGGCGTCTATCTGTGGACGGACTATCAGGATGTGGTGGCCGAGGCGCGTCAAAGCGGGTACCTGAAACAGGTAAACGGGTCCACACTATTCGATGGCCCCGTTTACCTGTCGCCTGACTTGTCCAAATCCTATTTGGTTGACCTGGTCAAGATGTTGCGCGCCCGGCCCGGCTACACGGTGCAGGTTAACCGGGCCGATCTGTTCGCTGAGAAATCTGCGTGAATCTGCGAAAAGCTGCGTCCGAATCCTACTTCCCCGTCATCGCAAAACTCACCGCCACCCGCGCTGTGACGCTGATCTGGCCCGGCGCGAGGCTGCTGTCGAAGCTGGCGTAGTTCCCGCCGACTTCTTGAGTGACGTTCTGCGTCATTCCGCCCCAGCGTCCCCACCACCCGCTGCCGTAGCCCGACCACCAACTATTAGCCTCTTCCTGGATGCTGCGCGGTTCGCCTATTTTCTGATCCAACGCGGCGGCCATGGCGGTCGCCTTCTCGCGGGCGGCCTGGAGCGCCAGTTCGCGCGCCTGATCGCGGTATTTGCGCAGGTTGGTGGTGCGGAATTCGATGCCGTGGACGTAATTCACGCCGGATTCCAGTAAGGCGCTGAGCACGTCCTCGAACTTCGTTAGATCGCGCAAGGTGATGACGACCGTCTTATGCGCGAAATACCCCACGAACTCCCGCTGCGTGTAGCCGTCGTTGTAGCGCGGTTCGATATTGAGGTAATCCGTCTGCACACGTTCCGCCGGGATACTGTATCGCTTTGCCACGGCCTGAACCCTGGTGACGATTTGATCGTTCAGTTGTTTGGCCTTCGCCAGGTTCTTGTCCGACGTTTCGACGCCCAGGCGCAGGATCACCTCGTCGGGCATAATGCGCACTTCGGCTTCCCCACTCACATTGATCAAGCCGGGTTCGGCTGCGATTGGCGCGTTGTTGCTCATCTTCGCGCCGGCAAG
>DAOUAQ010000202.1:0-15144 GCA_034433375.1 Anaerolineae bacterium
GAATCTGCGCCCAGCCCGCCTTGATGCGCTGCTGCACGGCTTTCCACGACGGCACGCCGCTCACCGCATCAGCAGCCTCGACGTTGCACGCGCCCACCGCGACGGCTCCAGTCAATACGGCCTCCGGCGACAGGCGGTGCAGCAACCCGGTCAGGAATCCGGCAATCGCACAATCCCCCGCGCCGGTCGTTCCGACAAGGTTGGCGCTGAACGCCGGAGCAAGCAGCTCACGGTTCGTCCACGCGCGCGGTTTGAGGCCCAGGCGTTCTGCCAGGACTGTCATTCGCGCCGCATCGGGCGTCGTGCGCAGGTAGATGCCCTGGCTGCCGAGTTTCAATCCGACGACGGCGACGCCCCATCCCACCAGCCGCCCGGCTAAATTGCTGAGCAGGTCGCCATCCACCTGAGGCAGAACTTCGCCGTTCGCTTCCAGGGTCGCGTAACGCGCCGGGTATACCATCAACAAGGCTTCTTCCACACTCGGCAGGAAGAAATCCACCTGGGAAAGAACACGCGCGAACCACGCAGGCCAGTCGACTTTTCCGGCTTCGGCGTGGGGATCGGGCCGGCTCACGTCGAGCGACGTGACCAGGCCATGCGCCTTGACGCGCCGGAGCAAGGTCTCGAATTCCTGCCCGTCATCCTGATGGAAACTGCGCATCAACGTGGGATAGCCGAAGTGAAAGATTTGCGCGCCGGAGAGTGCATCGTCAGGGACGTCGGCGGCGCAGAAGGTGTCGTTGGGGCCGGGGTAGTGCAGGAAAGTGCGGTCGATGTTGGGGGAACTGAAGATGAGTGTGTACGAGCTGGACTCGCCGGCCGCGACCAGCATCCCCTCGGCCAAAGCGGGATCGTAACTGCGGAACACGTCCAGCGTCGCCTGTCCGAAGGTGTCGTCGCCGACTTTGCCCATCAAGCGCACCGGCACGCCCAAGCGGTGCAGCGCCAACCCGGTATTGGAGACCGCCCCACCTGTCGAGAGCGTCATCGGACCCACGTTGACCAATCCGCTTGGCGCGAGCCACATCGCCAAGTCGCGGCAGCTTTCGGGCAACGTCGGAATCACGTCCAGGCACACGTGTCCGGCGACGATGATCACTGCGGGAGCCGAATTTGACATATCAAGATCCCTGATAATATGCCTGCAGAAATGATTCTGGACTATGAATCTTTATCAAACAATGTGCGAAATCAGCAACATTCCGAGTCACGATCACATCAATATTCTGCGCTCTGGCCGCACTTTCTTGAACAGCATCTTCGAAGTCAAGGATTTGAGAGCGCAAAGCGTAAGTAATGACCTCTTTATTGACTCCCGCGACATCTATAAATTCGAGCAAATCCACGATGAAGTTCAAAGCAACAGTATGACCTTTCGCCTTCCGGGTCACGTAGTACAAATCAGTAATCGTCGTAGCTGTCACAAATAGCACGCTATCATTTTGGCGTGTCGTTTGTAGTAATGCAATTGCCGATTGATCAAACGGATGACGTTCCAATACAATATCCAAGATTACGTTTGTGTCTAACAAGATCTTCATCCGTATTTTTCCTGCATGTACTGTGATTTCAAGTCGTCCGGATCAGCATCCCGCAAAAAACCATGATACTTGTTAAGAAATCGGTCTATCGCGTCGGCTTTTTCAGTCCTTCGCTCGGAAACAGGGCTGACCATTACAATGATCTCAACCCGTTGACGCGCCAAACGCGCAATTTCGGGGATTTGGATGACACCATTATCTTTGACTGTGGTTTCAAACCTGTAAGCTTCCATAGTCATCACTCCTTTATGAAACACGCGATTCAACAGGGTATCCGCTATTCTTTTTTCTCCGCGTTGATCACATCCAGCACCCGCGCCTGGAAACTCGCCGCCGACGCATCCAACAGCGCCTTGATGTTGGGATTGGGCGCGGCGAGCACCTGACGCAAGACTTGCCCAAGTTCCTCGTAGAGCTCTTGCGTGGCGATGGGCGGTCCGCCGCGCACAGCGACGCCGGCATTGATGAAGTCAGCGTAGTTCGCCACCGGTACGTTCGCGTATTGCTCGATGATGGCCGCGCGCTGCTGCCCGTACTCGCCGGCAAAGACGTTGATGTACGGCAGTCCCACCAGTTCGCCGTTTGCGGCCTGAAGCTGCACGGCGTTCTCGAACGCCGCCAGATCGAATTCGCGCCAGGTGTTGAAGGTGATGGCGGCGGCCAACACCTCTGGCGCTGACTCAGGATTATACAGCCACACGCGCCCTTCGCCGAGCGTCGCGTTCGCGCCGCCGTTGGGCATACGGCCAAAGCCGATCTCGTCCAGCGGCAGGTCGGTAAGGTTGCGGATCATCCAGCGGAGCGTGTCGGCGCTGGCGATGGTCATCGCCGTCTTCCCGGAGACGAAATCCAGCACCAGCGCGTAGTTGCCCCAGGCCGCAATATCGGACGTGGTCGCGCCATCCTGCCAGCGCAGATCGTGCATAAATTGCATCGCGTTTACCATCGCGTTGTTGTTGTAGACGGCGACCCACCGGCCATCCAACGATTGCACCGTGTCGCCGCCATACGTGACCATCAGCGCCGCGCTCATCCAACCGCCAAGCGCGCCCTCGTTGCGGATGTTGAAGCCGTCCACACCCTCAAGATTGGCGTGAATCTGGCGCGCATACGCGCGCACCTCGTCCCAGGTTTGCGGCGGACGGTCGGGGTCAAGGCCGACTTCGGCAAACAGCCGCCGGTTATACATCAGCCCCATGCCATTGGCCGAGTGCGGAAAACCGTAGACCTGCCCATACGCATCCTGCGCCAGCGCCAACAGCGCCGGATGATAGGCTACGGGATAGGGCGTGTCTTCGATATAACGGGTGATGTCCGCCGCGTAACCACCCTCAATGAGCGCGCGGGCGGCGGTCAACGGCACGGCGTACGTATCTTCGAGCGGGCGAGGTTGGTCTGCCAACCTGAGCGTCCGCGTGATGAAGGTCTGCGGGTCGTACCGATAGGGGTTGGGATTGATCACCACTTCGGGCCGGAGAACGTGGAACTGCTCCAGCAGCCAGCGCTGCCGCTGCATCCCTACCGCATCGTCTGCGAGCGCCGCGTCGGTGACGCTGACGACTACCGGGATCACCGGCGTTGGCGTCACTTCGACGATCTTCTCGACCGGCATCTCCACGGTCACTTGTTGGGTGACAACGACCTCTTTCTCGACTTCGACCTCCACTTCGCGCGTCACCACCACGGTCTCGATCACTTTTTCAGCCAACGGCGGCGCGCAAGCCGCGAGCGCCGCCATCACCACAGCCAACAACGATACAACGATAAAAGAACGCAAATGCCTCACCGACACCCCCCAAAAAAGAATAAGCGAATTAGCGAGTCAGCGAATGGCAGAACGCTCAACCCCAAACCGTGAAGTGGCCGAGCGCCACCGGCGCAGATGTCCCCGGTTGTCCGCCGCCGACAGCGATCTCGAAAACGCCGGGTTCGATCACGCGCTGTCCAGCAGCGTTGATGAGTGTCATCTGCCGGGGCGTGAGTGTGAAGGTGACGGTTTGCCGCGCGCCTGGCGTCAGATGGATGCGCGTGAAGCCTTGCAGTTGGCGGAGCGGGACAGGAAACGCGGCTTCCACGTCGCGCACGTAAAGCTGCACGACCTCATCGCCGGCGCGATTGCCCGTGTTCGTGACCGTCGCGCTGACCGTGAGACTCTCGCCAGCCTGGATTGTATCCGCGCTCAGCGTCAAATCGCTGTAGGCGAACGTCGTGTAGCTCAAACCATAGCCAAACGGATAAAGCGGTTCACCCTTGAAATAGCGATAGGTGCGCCCACCCGCCATTCCATGGCGCGCCATCGTGTAATCGCGGAACGGCGGCAGGTCGTCCACCGACTTGTAAAACGTCACCGGCAGCCGTCCGGCGGGATTGTAATCGCCGAAGAGCGCGTCCGCCAGCGCCGAACCGCCCTCTTCGCCGGGATACCACGCCTCGACAATCGCCGCCGCGTGTTCAGCCGCCCAGTTGACCGCGACCGCGCTCCCGTTGAGCAGCACGACGACGAGCGGCTTACCGGTCGCGGCGACGGCCTGCAACAACGCATCCTGCGCGCCCGGTAACGCGAGGGCATCGCGGTCGCCGGTGCTGCGCCGCCCGTCCTTGACGCCCTCTTCCTGCCCTTCCTCGCCCTCGACGAGTTGCGACAGCCCCATCACGGCAATCACCACGTCGGCCTGCTGCGCGGCGGCGACGGCTTCGGCAAAGCCAGACGTGTCGTCGTCACGGACATCGCACCCCGGCGCGTACAGCACGTCCACGTCCGCGCCGACCGCAGCGCGGATGCCTTGCAGCGGCGTCACCGAGCGCGACGGCCAGCCAAAGTAGTTGCCCAACAACACCAGGTCATCGTCAGCGTTCGGGCCGATGACGGCTATCGTTTTGAGGCTGGCCTTGTCCAACGGCAAAAAGCCGTCGGCGTTTTTGAGCAAAACAATGGACTCGCGCGCGACTTGCCGCGCCAGCGCGCGATGTTCGGCGCAATCGTTTACTTCGATGGGAATTTGCGCGTAAGGCACTATCTCCGGTGGATCGAACATCCCTAGCTTGAAGCGCAGTGTGAAGAGCCGCGTCAGCGCCACGTCAATCGTTGCCTCGTCAATAAGACCCTGCTCCACGGCGATGAGTAATTTGGCATACGTCTCGCCGCAGTTCAGGTCGCAGCCCACCTTCACGGCCAGCGCCGCCGCTTCGGGCGCGGTCTGCACGACCTGGTGATGCGCCCAGATATCCTTGATGGCCCAACAATCGGAGACCACGTGCCCCTCCACGCCGTCAGGCCCGCCGAATCCCCATTCCTCGCGGAGAATCTTCTGCAACAGCGTGGGGCTGGCGCAGCACGGCTCGCCGTTGGTGCGGTTGTACGCGCCCATCACCGAGGCGACTTTGGCTTCGCGCACCGCCGCCTCGAAAGCCGGCAGGTAGGTCTCGCGCAAGTCGCGCTCGTCCACGCGCGCGTCGAAGTGGTGGCGCTCGTTCTCCGGCCCGCTGTGAACGGCGTAGTGTTTGGCCGTCGCCGCGACTTTGAGGTACTGCGGATCGTCGCCCTGCAGACCCTTGATGAGCGTCACACCCATCCGCGCGGTTAGATACGGGTCCTCGCCGTAGGTCTCCTGGCCACGGCCCCACCGTGGGTCGCGGAAGATGTTGATGTTCGGCGTCCAGAAGGTGAGGCCGTAATACTGCTCGGCGCTGCCGTCCTCGCCTAGCGCCGCGTGATGTTTGGCGCGCGCCTCATCGGAGATCGCGGTGGCCACCTGGTGCAGCAAAGCGGTATCCCACGTCGCCGCCATGCCGATGGCTTGCGGGAAGACCGTCGCAATGCCGGCGCGCCCGACGCCGTGCAAGCACTCGTTCCACCAGTTGTAGGCCGGCACGCCCAGCCGCTCAATCGCCGGCGCGCCATGCACCATCTGCGAGACCTTCTCCGGCAGCGTCATCCGCGCGATCAAATCGGCCACCCGCGCCGCAATGGGCCAAGCAGGATCAGGATAGATAGCATCTTGTGGTGCATGAATCGGTTTCATTGTCACTCCTTTACGCATCGAATCAGGGATTGGTAATCAATAATCGGTAATCGGCAATTGGAAATAGAATCACCAATCTACCAATTACCATCCCCTAGAGTTTATTGCATTATGAGGAAATTTGCAACCCGCCCGAAAGCAAAATCCCGGTTTTTGTCGCTGCGCGTGCAATAGACCGGGATTCTGAGTGGCTATCGGCGTTTACGTCTCAGGGCTACTGCTGCGCCGGAAAGCGCCAGAACCGGCGCAAGGTTCCACACACGCCTCGCCCTGGCCGCAAGTTTGCGTACAGCAGCGGGTGCGCCGCCGCTCCTGAGCGCAAAAGGCGAAAAATCGGTCACGCCGGTAACGCGGATGGAGTATGGTTCAGTGGAACAGTCACGTCCGTCCAAACCATAAGTAAGATCGCGCGAGAGAGCGGCGCTCCAGGTTGTTCCATCATGATGATAAACTTCCAGGGTCGCGCAAGTCTGCTCAAACGGGATTTCGGACGCGGCAAAGTAGAACGTGAGTGTTACGCCATCGCCGGGGACAATGGCGGGGGTGATATTGAAGCAGCGGTTGACTGTATCGTCTATGCCGGCAGTCGTGCAGGCTTGCCGTCCACGAATAGTCGTTGTGACCAGGCCCATATTGCCGGCAGCAGCAACGAGGATGCCGTGATAGACCGGCTCCCCGCCGCTATTCAACAAGTGGGCTAACCGCGCGGGCACGCCGCCGTTCACATCCCATACGTGGGTCAAGGCGCCGCTGTTGACGGCGGTAGCTTCCACAGTGAGCGTCAGACCGGTCGGGATGGTCAGCTCCGCGCCATATTCGATGGTGAGGTTGGCGCACGCGGATGGCGTGTCCACGGTGATCGGGGCGCCAGCAGCGATGATCACGTCATCGGCGGCCGTCGGTAAAGCAGGCGGATGACCGCGCCAATTGTTCAAATCGCTCCAGTTTCCGGCGGCGATGGATGTGTACATGCCGGTTGGAATCACGGTCAGGCTCACGGGAATGGAAATAGCGCCGAAAAGGCTCTGGGGCATGACGGTAAGGGTGGCAAAGTGAGTGCCGACGATAACTACACTCCCATCGAAAGCAACATCCACGTCGAGTTGCCCGTCCGCCGAAACCGTGCCGGTAACAGGAGTTTCATGTAACCAGGGGATTGCGTCCCCAGGCAGACAGTCCGGCGTCTCGCACAACTGCACATCGCTCGCCTGCGCGCCAGTGTTCGAGATGCGCAGCGCAGTCGTGTAATGCGCGCCATGCATAAGCGTCACCGCCAGAGCAGATGGCGCGACACTGACGCAAGGTTGCAACTGCCGCACGTTAAAGTTCAGTGTGGAGGTCATTCCCCCGCTTATGACGATGCCGGTTGCCATGCCGCTCGCGTGCCCGGCGGCGGCAACGGTCACAGTGACGGGGCTGCCGATTTCATCCAGCCAGAATTGATAGGCGCCGTCAGCAGCGCTCTGCAACGTCCACGTCAGCCCGCGGCTGTCCGTGATGGTCAGTGTGGCGTTTGCCAGCGGCGCAGGGTAAGCATCACAGACGCCAAGTCCGACAACTGCGCCTTTTAGCTTGCCATAGGAGGGCGGCGGAAGCACGGTCAAGGTGACCGATACGGTCGGCGCGACGTAGGGCGTAGCGGCGTTCACCTGCAATTCAGCGTAGTAGTCGCCGGGATAGGCAACGGCAGGAACTCCGGCGTCGAAGCGCACATCCACAATCTGGGCGCTCCCTGCCGGCAGGGTACCGCTGACAGGGGCTTCGCTTAACCAAAGAACATTCGAGGCCAGCGGGATGACGAACGCGGGGAAGGTTTCCGCCGGACGCCAACCGCGCGACTCCTCCCCGAACTCCCAATCCGCCGGCCACGACCCGATGTTTGCCAGAGTCAGCGAGAGGGTATCAGCGCTGCCCAACGTCACAGTCGAATGCAGAAAAGCCGGTGTGACCGTCAAGCGCCCCGCCGGCAAGTGAAAATCCTGTTGCGCCGTGTCGCCCGTGCGCACAGTGACCGTTACGCTGTCCGGCGCATAGAGCGGCAACGTGGCCGTAAAAACTTGCGCGCCGGCAGGTGAGAACAGGGTGTAGAAACTGTCGGCTACGACGGGATCATCAAGTGTGGCCCGTGTGACGGTTGCCCAACCGGCCACATTCTCTACCCGCGCGCCGGCCAAAGGAACAACGCCCGCATAATCGTAGACCTGGCCCACAACCAATCCGCCGGCGGCAGGGGAAATACAAACCGGGAGATCGCCGATGTAAACATCATCAATATGAATGTCGTTGCCATACGCACTGATGCCCAGAAAGCCTACCCGCAGGTCGGTCTGCGTGTTGTAGGCGCTCAAGTCAAGGGTATGTTGTTTCCAACCGGTCGAACCGTCATTGCGTGAAACCGCCGCGCCGACATTGATCCAGCTCGCGCCGCCATCGGTGGAGACCTGCGTCTGCACGCGATCGTTGTAGGAGGGATAACCGCGATCATGGTACATCCACCAGGAGAGCCAATGCGCGGGGAAGGTCGTCATGTCCACACCGCCGATACGATACAGCCGCGCCGAACCGCCGGAAAGCACCGAATAGGAATTGAAGAATACCAGGTTAGGGAGCGTATGCGCCGTCTGCCCGGCCGGATACCGCGTGCCATTGCGGGTGGCCCACGCCGGATTCGCGCCAGAGACGATGACGGTCGCCCAATCGCCCAACGCCGGCGGAGTCCGCGCGTCGAAGTTTTCCGCAAGAAACGTACCCGCAAAGCTGTAACCGGGCGCTCTACAGGTGGTCGCGTCTGCCTCCAGCCCGACATCCCGCGTTGTATCGGCGGTGAGCGGGGGAAGCGTGATCGTCTTGGGCAAATAGCCCTCCACCCAGGCCACCACGTTGAGCGTGTGCGTCACGCCGCCCGGCAAGCTCAGGCGATAGTAGCCGGAGACAGGATCCGTCCAGGTATCGCCGCCGGCGCTGATTTTGGCGTACAACGGCCAGCCGGTGGCGCTGTCGGTCACATAGCCGGTCACGGTATACCACGCGAACGGCGTGAGCGTCACATTCTGCGTGGTGGTGACGCCGACCGTGTGCGTTATGCCGGTGAGCACGGTCGTCGCGTAGCCATAGGCAGAAGCAGTGAGCGTGTAAACGCCAGAATGAAGTTTGAGCGCGTACATTCCAGTAGAGTCCGTGAACGTCAAACGGGGTTGGTGAGCAGCAGATGAAACTGCCACCCGCGCGCCGGCAATGGGCGTGGTCGTATCGGCATCCGTTACCTGGCCGACCAGGGCGCCTTCATCACAGGAGACAATCGCCAATTCCACAGCCGCCAGTGCGTTGATCTCACCCCAACCGGTGGCGTAGTTCGGCCAACGCGCCCCTGTTCCCAAATCGTTGTAGTAGATCGGCGTGGCGGTTTCTTCAATGATCGTTTCGGTCGCCGCGTAATCGCCGATCAAACACGGCGCGGCGCTCCACAGCAACGCCACCAAACCGGACACATGCGGCGCAGACATCGAAGTGCCGGTCATGCTCCCATACGCCGTATCGCTCGTCACGTAGGCGGAACGGATTGAGACGCCCGGCGCGACAACTTGCGGCTTCAGGTCTGGGTAACCGCGCGGGTTGACGGTATCGGGATTGTCCGTCGGCCCCCAGTTGGAATGCGTGGCGTACAGACCATTATTCTTGCCCGTCGAACCAACGGCGGTCACATTGCCGGAGCGCGCCGGGTTGCCGACAGTGTTAAGGCCCGGCGGGGTGGGATAAGAACAATTGCTGGCGTTGCCATTAGAGAAAACGGGATAAATGCCGGTCGCGTGCCAGGCGTTGATGACGCCGGCATACCAGCTATTGTACGTCTGGTCGCAATTGCCCCAAGAGTTGTTCACAATATGCGGCCGCAGGTTGGGATTGGCGTTGGCGCCGGTCAAATCCCACGGCGCAGCCATGAATTGCCCGCACTCCAGCAATTGGGCGTCGGTATTGCCGCCGGCGAACGTTTTGCAGGCGATCCAACGCGCGCCCGGCGCTATGCCGATTTTGTTCGCCCCGCCATCATCCCCCACCATCGTGCCCATCGTGTGCGAACCGTGGTTGGCAGCACTTCCTGAGCCATTCGGAGCAGACGTGCGCAGATAAGGGTCCCACCAGTTATAGTTATGGTTGAAGGTTCCGCCGCCCAGATTGCCCCGGTACTGCGTCACCAATGCCTGATGCGTGTACCGCACGCCGGTATCAATGTTGGCGACGACGATCCCCTGACCGGTATAGCCTAGCGCCCACACTTGATCGGCCTTGACGCGGGTAAGATTAGGTTCAACCGCCAGCGGGAATGCAATCGGGTCACTCACTGCCGGCTCATATAAAATCGGATGCTGGCGCACACGCAGCGCCGCGATATGCGGGAAAGCCATCGTCAGCGCGTCAAAGGTTTTGCGGTCAGACTCCTCCACCACAATCACGTTGTCAATCCAAAACGCCTGATAGTGCGCGCCCTGCGCATCCAAAAAAGCGCGCACAGTCTGCTGAGAAGCCACCGCCGTGGACTGGAGGGTTTTGACCACAAACTGCCCCCGCGTTTGCCAATCCATGGTATAGGCAGGGGAAAGATCGGCCTTTTCGCGGAAATAGATCAAATAGCCGGTAGAATCGTCAGCCTGGATCTGATTGCGCAGCGCAGGATCTACGTCAACAGTGACCGGCGGATCGAATACCGGCGCTGCATTAATGTTTATGAGCAGAAGGCCACACAACAGCGTCGCCAGCAACACGCTATATCGCCATTTATTTTTCATCGGTCGTTCCTTTCATCTGTAAGACGCTATCGGCTTCCATCAATGCTAACGGGATTTTGAATTTGGATTCACGTTCCACTGCGCGCCATCCCAACGGCATACACGGAAATGATTGGCGATCAACTCCACAATACCATCCTCAGTATAACACAATGCCAGTATAATGGTGAATAGCCCGCCATTTCCTAGTTGCCCGTTTTTCCAATCAGGATAAACTTAGGCAGACACAGCAATTGCACAATCCTGGACTGAGACCCTAACGTGCAACCGGCAATGTTCAACTTGTAATCATTTTGGAGGTCGTATGATCGGAAAAACCGCCACCTGGCAGAAGATTTTGGAACAGCGGCGAGGTTTGAGCTTCACCGGACGCGAGCGCGAACAACAACTGTTCCGGTTGAACTTTTTGTATCAAGTCCCCGCCTATCTCGTTTTCGCCCTGCACGGGCCGGATGGTGTGGGCAAGAGCGCGTTGCTGGCGCAATATCGCGCCATCGCGCAAGAACACAACGCCGTGACGGTGCGGGCTGACGAGACGCAAGCCGCCGCCGTCCGGGAACAAACCATCCTGCAGACGATGCTCCGGCTGGCGCAGCAGTTCGCCGAAGCCGGGACGCCATTCACCGCGTTTGAGGAGCGTTACGAAGAATACACAGCCTGCACGCGCATGGTCGCCGAGGACTTCAACACGCCAAG
Organism: Anaerolineae bacterium; assembly: GCA_034433375.1. Taxonomy (GTDB): domain Bacteria; phylum Chloroflexota; class Anaerolineae; order B4-G1; family SLSP01; genus DSWT01. Next base: position 11,044 of record DAOUAQ010000202.1, read on the forward strand.
CGGCGTCTTCGATCTACTCGGCGACATCGCCGAGGCGCAGGAGATGCGCACCGAGGCGTGGAACAAGTACCTGTTCGAGCGCTTCGGCAATCCGACGAAGATCGCGTTGGTCAAAAACCCGGTGGAGACGCTGACCCAAATCTTCGTCAAGGATATGAACGCCTGGGCCACGGTGCGCGCCATCGTCGTGTGCGTTGACGATTGGGAACACCTCGGTCCACACCTGCAAACGTGGCTGCAAAACCTGCTCACCCGCTATGAGATGCGCGCCAATATCTGGTTCGTCCTGGCCGGCGCGCAGCCCCTCGACGAAACGTGGACAGCCTTCCAACCGGTGACAGCGACCTTCGTCCTGCCCCCGTTCACCGAGGACGAGACCCGCGCCTGCCTTGCCGCTGCCGGCATCGCCGATCCCGAGCGCGTGACCGACATCGTGACCTTCTCCGCCGGGCTGCCCGCGCTGGTGCGGCTGCTGGCAAGCGCCACCGGAGGCCGCGCTGGCGATCTCGCCCTCACGCCGGTGGATCGCTACCTCAAATGGCTCGAACCGCCGCAGCGCCGCGATGCGGTCTTGCAATGCGCCGGCGCGCGCCGCCTGGATTCCGGCATCGTTCAGACAGTGACGGATAGCGCCGATCCCACCCTGAGCGCGTGGCTGCTGGCTTCCCCGCTCGTCGTGCAAGCGCCGGGATATGCCCGTTATCATCCGGAATTGCGCCGCCGCTTGCTCGCTTTCGCCCAACAACAAGCGCCCGCGCTCGTGCAAGGCGCGCATAACCGGCTCTACAACTATTATCAACGCCGCAGCGCCGTGCAGGACGGTACCGGGCACGGCGGTCTCACACTTTACCGCGATGCCCTCTGGCGCGCCGACAAACTTGAGGCGTTGTATCACGGCTTGATGCTCAAATATACACAGACCATCCAGGAAGGAGCTGAGATTTTCCTCTCGGCATTGCGCGTTTACTATCCCCTTGCCGGTGAAATCGCGGCGACATGGCGGGAAGTCACCGAGGCCCAGTTGACGGTGAATCCCGTCACCGAATGGGGCAATCTGCTGCACACAATATGGCAGGCGCTCGAAGGACAGGACTGGGACACCGTTCTCGCCCTCTGTGATGCCTGTATGCAACGTGAGGATGCCAGCGAGACGGTACAGCGCGAAATTCAGGCCATCCGCCAGATCGTCCTGAGCCGGTTGGGACGCTTTGCCCCGGCACCGGAAGAGGTTGCGCCTGAGGCAGGCGCGCCTGAGGCAGGCGCGCCTGAGGCAGGCGCGCCTGAGACAACCGCGCCTGAAACAGCCACACCTGAAGCAACCGAAACCGTCGCACCACCAACCGCCATTGTTGAGGAACCTGTCGCTGCGCCGGAACCGAAGACCCAGGAGAGCGCGCACAAAGAAATGCCCGTCAAAACGGTGGAACTCAAGCACGAAGCTGCCGCGCCCGCACTCGACCTCACGGCGGAGCCTCTGCCAGACGAGGATCGGGAGGCGAAAACCGCCCCGATTCCACGTCTGCAAATCAAGGAAACGCCGATGAAGGACGACATTACCACGCCGATGGAGCCGGTCACGCCCAAAGTTGGCGCGCCTGTCTCCGGCGCACCGAAAGATGAAGCGCCGTACACCGGCGCGGCGCCCGCAACCGCCACCGAAATCCCGCCGGAGAAACCCGCCATACCAGAGGAGCCGGTAACACCAGAGGAGCCAGAGCCACCGGAAGAACCCACCGTTCTCGAAAAGCCAGAAACGCCGGCGGAGTCCGTGGCGTCCGAGGAACCCGAGGCCTCCCCTCCTCCCTACGCCCTACTCCCCACGCCCTCCCCCGACATCCAGGCCGCCGACTTCCAGCGCCGCGCCGCCATCTACCTGAGTATGGGCGAATACGACAAGGCCATCCACGAATACGGCAAGGCGCTGGAACTTGATCCCACGTACATGCCGGCCTACTACGACCGCGGCCTGGCCCACACGCAGCGGCAACACTACGCGGACGCCATCGCCGATTTCAGCCGGGTCATCGAACTCGATCCGCAGCACGCAGATCCGCGACTCGCGGACGCCTTCTACCATCGCGGGCTGGTCTACGCGCGGCAGAACGCCTTCGCCCAGGCCCTCGCTGACTACGATCAGGCGCTCGCCCTCCATCCCGACGACGCGCTGATCTTCAACAGCCGTGGCAACGTCCACTACAACACCAAAGATTACGCGCGGGCCATCGCCGATTACGACCAGGCCATCCAACGCGATGCGACGTATACCGACGCCTATCTCAATCGCGGATTGGCCCACGCCGCCCTCGAGGAGTACCAGCGCGCCATCGCCGATTACAACCAGGCCCTCGCGCTCAACCCCGAAAGCGCCATCGCCTACAACTATCGCGGGCAGGCGTATGCCAAATTGCAGCAATACGCGCGCGCGCTGGAAGATTATTCCCAGGCCATCGCGCTCGATCCCCATTTCGCCGTGGCCTACAATAACCGGGGTCTAGTCTACGTGCGGCTGGGCCAGCACGCGCAGGCCATCGCCGAATACCGGCAGGCTGTCATCGCCAATCCGCAATACGCCACCGCCTACTACAACGCCGCCTGCGCCGCCGGCCTGATGAACAACGCCAGCGTCGCCAGCACCTGGCTGGAAAAAGCCATCGCCCTCAACCCGCGCTACCGTGCGCTGGCCCAACGCGACAGCGACTTCGAGTACATTCGCGGCAACAAGAAATTCCAGGCCCTGTTGACGGAGTGAAACCATGAATCATGATTCATGAATCATGAATCATGATTCATGATTCATGATTCGTAATTCGCAACTCAAAGAGGAGGATATTGATGCAACCATTTGCTTATCAAGCGCCCACATCTGTAGGGGAGGCAGTGGCATTACTGGCAGACCCGGAACGGGGGGCGCGGCCATTTGCCGGAGGGACCGACCTCCTCGTGCAAATGCGGCGCGGCCTGTTTGCGCCGGGGATGCTGGTGGACGTCAAACGCATCCCCGAATTGAACCGCATCGCTTTCGATCCCACCGAGGGGCTGACCATCGGCGCAGCGGTATGCTGCGCGTGGCTGTGCGAGCATCCCGCCGTGCGCCAGCAGTATCCGGGACTGGTTGACGCAGCCTCCATCATCGGCGGGGCGGCGATTCAGCGGCGCGCTACGCTCGGCGGCAACCTCTGCAACGCTGCGCCGAGCGGCGATTCCATCCCGGCGATGATCGTCCTCGGCGCGTCGGCAACGCTGGCCGGGCCGAAGGGTACGCGCACTGTCCCTGTAGCCGACTTCTGCGCCGCGCCAGGGAAAACCGTGCTGCGTCCAGGCGAGTTGCTCATCTCACTGCACGTTCCGCCGCCCGCGCCGAACAGCGCCGCGCGGACGCGCTCTGGCGCGCGCTACCTGCGTTTCATCCCGCGCGGCGAAATGGACATCGCCGTGGCCGGCGCGGGCGCGTGGCTCGCGTTGGGGGATGACGGCGTCATCACGGACGCGCGCATCGCCCTCTCCGCCGTCGCGCCGACACCCTTGTTCGTGGAAGCAGCGGGCGCGGCGCTCATCGGCCAGTCGCCCACCGAGGCAGCGTTCGCTGCCGCAGCCGCCATCGCCCAGGAAGCGGCCCGTCCCATCAGCGACGTGCGCGGCACGGCGGCGCAACGCCGTCATCTGGTCGGCGTCCTCACCCGCCGCGCGCTCCACGGAGCCTATCAACGCGCGAAAGGAGAAGCCTGCGATGACTAACAAAACACTCGTTTCCGCGACGGTCAACAACGAACCCGTCGAATTTCTGTGCGAACCGCAGCAAAGCCTGCTCGAATGTCTGCGCGACATCCTGGGCCTCACCGGCACGAAGGAAGGTTGCAACGACGGCAACTGCGGCGCGTGCAGTGTGTTGCTGGACGGACAACTGGTGAACTCGTGTCTCGTGCTCGGCGTCGAGATCGAAGGTCGCGCCATCACCACCGTCGAAGGGCTGGCGGATTGGCGTGGGCTACATCCCATCCAGCAGGCATTTTTAGAGGCGGATGGCTTTCAGTGCGGATTTTGCACGCCGGGTATCCTCATTGCCACGAAGGCGTTACTCGACCGTAAACCGAATCCCACCGA
>DAOUAQ010000203.1:0-59520 GCA_034433375.1 Anaerolineae bacterium
TTCTTGTAGATGGGATTGTCGTCAGGCAGCCAGCCGCAGGTGTGCAGACCGTCCATCGCCGGGTTGTTGCCGTAGCGCTCCCACAGCGGGACGATGGGCAGCAGTTCGTTGAAAGACTGCGCGACCGTAGCAACCATACCCTTCTGCGCCTCGGTGTCGAGACCCTTGGTTGAATCCTCGATCAGAGGCTCAAGGTCAATGTCGCCACAGCACTCGGTGGTCACCTTCAGGTCAAAGCTCATGCCGGGGCCTTCCGCTGCGTCAATGTTGTGTGTGAAGAAGTCCTGCACGAAGGAGGCGAAGGGGTGCGGGTTCGCGGCGCCCCATCCACGGATGGCCATTTGGAAGTTGCCCTGGTTGATGTCAATGGGGTGCTGATTGAACTCGACACCCCGGAATGTTACCTTGATGCCAAACTCGGTCAATTGCCCGGCCAGGTTTTCGGCGGCGGCAGACCAGTCGGCGTACTCGGCGGGTGCGGTCAATTCGTATTCCATCTTCTGGCCCTGATCTGTCACCCAGATGCCGTCGGCGCCCTTCTTGAAGCCCAGGCCTTCCAGCATCTTGGTCGCCTTGGCGCGGTCGAAGTCATACGTATTCAGCGCCTTGGTATCCACCCACAGCGGCACCATATTATCGCTGAAGCCGGCCATATACTTCACGGCCTTGCCCGATTGACCCAGTGAGACGACGCCGTTCTGGTTGCGATCCACCGCGTAGGCGATAGCCTGGCGGACTTGCTTCACATTGAAGGGATAAATCGTGTGGTTGAAGTACAGCGCCGGGCCGGAGTAGATGGGCGGGCGGATGATGCGCACGCCAGAAGCCACGAAGGCTTTCTCCGTCGCCGGTGGGAACCCGTGGGTCGCATAGTCCACCTGCTGCGCGAGCACCAGCGGGGTGACGGTGGGCGTCTCGCCGTTGTACAGGTAGACGATGTCGAACTTGACCTTGTCGGCCCACCAGGAGGTGGGGTTCTTGACGAGTGTCATGCGCGCTTCGTTGATGCTGTCCATATCAATGATGTAGGGGCCGGTCGCATTCAATTTTGCGGGGCGGAAGGCGTTGAATTCCTGCAAAAGCGCTTTCCACTCGTCAGAATCCTTGTTTTTGCCTTCATCCACCAACTTCTGTAGCTTGTCAGACCACTCGCCATAGGTGGCGCGGTCAACGATTTGCTCATTGCGGATGACGTAACGCTCGACCACCGTGGAAGGATCCGACATCTTGAAGACGACCGTATAATCATCCTTCGCGGTGACGCTTTCCAGGAAGCGCCAGACGGTGCCATTGACCAGACGGCGGCAGTTGAAGGTGGCGATCACGTCTTTGGCGTTGAAGTCATCGCCGTTGCTCCACTTGACGCCCTTGCGCAGATAGGCGGTCAGCGTGGCGGCTTTGGCATCAATTTCCCAACTCTCGGCGAGCATGGGAACCCAAGAGCCATCGGCCCACATATAGGTTGCCATCGGCGGCTGGAACAGCGAGCGGTAAATGCCCACGCCCAGGTTGTTGGTGGCGAACATGTTCAGGTGGCCCACCGGCGGCACCTGATAGGGGTACGCGCCGTTGAACACGCCAGGGCCGGTCGGAACAGCCGTCACCTCGACGATCTTCTCGACCTCAACCTTCTTTTCCACCGTCTTCTCAACGATGACGGTTTTCTCGACTTCAACCTTCTTTTCAACTTCCACCGTCTTCTCGACAACTTTCTCGATGACCTGCGGCGTTGGCGTGGCGCAACTGGTCAGGAAAGAAAAGACCACGATCGCGCACAATGCCGCCAGCAACCAATTCTTGCGTAACTGTTGATTTTTCATCTAGGCTCCTCCTTACGAGATTAATGGTAAATGTTTAGAACGTCAACCTGTAGAACAATCTCTCACGTATCTTCCTATGCACACCTCCTTCAGTCAATCGTTGAAACGTTTCAACGTTCCAAGATCCTAACGCGACTGCCGGCGCACGACCACAAAGAGCACGACGCCGCAACCCATGCCTAACGCCAATGTGACGACCGTGACGACAAACTCGGCGCTGCCTGGCTTGACAAAGGGCAGCACGATGAGCGCGGTCACGACCAGAAAGACGATGATCCGCAACGCAGCTCGGCCCATCTGCGGACTGATCATGAGACTGCACCGGCCTCTCGCGCCGCAATGTGGCAGGCTACCTGGCGGTTATTCCCTACCGGCAGCAATTCAGGCCGTTCCACATCACACAGCCCCGGCTCGAAATACGGGCAGCGTGGATGAAACCGGCAACCACTCGGCAGCGCCAACAAACTCGGAATGTCCTGGCTGCGCAGCTCGACGCGCTGCTTGCTGCGGGTCAGTTCGGGATCAGCCTCCGGCACGGCAGCCAGCAATGCTTTGCTGTAAGGATGCAGTGGATCGTTGATCAACTGCGGCGTCGAAGCGAATTCGACGATACTGCCCACATACATCACCGCGATGCGGCCTTCCCAGGCGAAGAACTTCGCCACCGCCAGATCGTGCGTGATGAAGAGATAGGTCACGCCCAGCTCGCGCTTCAAGTCTGCCATCATGTTGAGCAGTCCCACGCGGATGGAGACATCCACCATCGAAACGGCCTCATCCGCCACAATAAAGCGCGGATTGACGGTCAACGCGCGGGCCACCGAGACGCGCTGGCGCTGTCCGCCGCTCAACTGGTGCGGATATTTGTACAGGAAATCCTCGACCGGCGACAGCCCAACGGTGGTGAGCAGTTCGATCACGCGGTCCAACGCCTCGCGCGTGTTAGCGGCAAATTTGTGATGCAGCAGCGGCGCGCTCAGGATTTGGTAGATGGTGTGCGACGGATTGAGCGAAGCATAGGGGTCCTGGTGAATAATCTGCACGCCCAGGCGGAACTTCTTGAAATCCTCGCCTCTGTCGCCTCTGGGCGTCCATACCGGCTTCTCCGTGTACAAGACCTGTCCCGCGGTGGGTTTGAGCAGACCGGCGATCATCTTGCCGGTCGTCGTCTTGCCGCAACCGCTCTCGCCGACCAGACACACCACCTCGCCCTCACGAATGCCGAAGGAGACGCCATCCACGGCTGTTACCCGCTCGCGCCGCGCGCCGAACATCCGTACCAGATTACGCGCTTCGATGAGATACTGCGGTTTTTGCAGTCCCTCGCTCATAGGGTCTTGCCTCCCATATATCGCTCGTAGCGTTCTTGCAGATCGTGTGTGTCTTCCTGCACCCGCCGCACGTTGAAGCAGGCGACGCTATGCGTCTCGCCGTAGTGTACCTCAAGTTTTGGCTCTTCCGTGAGACACCGCTCGGTGGCGTAAGGGCAGCGGGGATGGAATTTGCACCCCGGCGGAGGATCAACGAGGTCTGGCGGCGCGCCGGGGATCGAGATCAGCTTCTCGAATTCGCCGGTCACAGTAGGTACAGCGCGGATCAAGCCCAGGGTGTAGGGATGCGCCGGGCGGTAAAAGATGTCCGCCACCGGCCCCAGCTCGACGATGCTGCCGGCGTACATCGTAGCGACGCGATCCGCTAACTCCGCCGCCGTCGCCAGGTCGTGCGAGATAAAGAGCATCGCAAAGCCGATTTCTTCCTTCAGCCGCCGCAGCAGGTCAATGATCGTCCGCTGCGTCAGAATGTCCAGCGCCGTGGTTGGCTCATCGAGGATCAACACTTGCGGATCCAGGAGCAGACTCATTGCCAGGAGCACACGCTGGCGCATCCCGCCGCTCAACTCGTGCGGGTAAGCGTCAATGACGCGCTTGGGATCGAGCTGTACATATTCGAGCAACTGCATCGCGCGCTCTCGAACCTGGGCGCGCGGCATACCTCCGTGCGCCTTCGATGTGTCGAGAATCTGATCCCAAATCCGCAGCACCGGATTGAACGCATTCAGCGCCGATTGAAACACCATCGCGCACTCGCGCCAGCGGAAACGGCGCAGTTCTTTTTCTTTGAGCGAGAGCACGTCAACCCCTTGATTGCCGCGCCAATAGGTGATCTCGCCTTTGGGGATGCGCGCAGCTTTGACCAACAGGCGAATCAGCGCCACACCAAGCGTCGTCTTGCCGCAGCCGCTCTCGCCGATCAATGCCAGACTTTCGCCCCGCGCCAGCTCGAAGCTCACCCCCCGTACCGCTTTCACCACACCGCGCTCAATTTTGTACTCCACCCACAAGTCTTCGACCGTCAGCGGCACCTTCGACTTGGAAGCATCAGCGACTTTGTTTTCCATCTTGCCTCTTGCCTCCTGCATCCTTACCCCGTGCGCAGACGTGGGTTGAAGATTTCTTCCAGTGAGCGGCTCATCCACACAATCGAAAGCTGGAAGAGCGCAATCGCCGTCACCGGCGCCATAATAAAGTAGACGCTATCCTTGAAGAAAATCGCGCCTTGCGTCCACGCCAGGTTGATCATCACGCCCCAGTTGCGGGTCAGCGGGACCAATCCCAGGAAGACCAGCCCCACCTGCGCGTAGATGGCGGACGTCATCCCGAACGTGAAGCTGATGGCGATGTAGCTCAACATGTTGGGCAGCACTTCCGAAAAGATGATGTGCCACATCCCCAAATCCAACGCGACGGCAGCTTCGATGTAATCGCGCTCCTTGAGCGAAAACACCTGCGCGCGGATCGAACGATACAGACCCGCCCACGATAGCACGGAAAGCAGCAGCGCCAACAAGAGCATGTTGTCCAACTTGATCAACGTGGCTAACACGGCCAGCAGTGGAAAGCGGGGGATGGTCAGCCAGATGTCGGCCAGCATCGTTAGAAACGCATCGAACCCGCCGCCGATGAGCGCGCTCAACGACCCCAGCGCCACGCCGATGAACGTCGAAATAATGCCGGTGAGTAGCGCCATCTGGAGGATGTCTCGCCCCCCGTGGACGATCTGCGCCAGGATGTCTTTCCCTTGACTGTCGGTGCCTAAAAGATGCGTCTTCGAGGGCGGCTCGTAGATCGCGGTGATGTCGGCGGATGTGGCCTTTGGCACAATCAGCGTCCCTACCGTCGTCATCAACACAAAGCCGATGAAGAGCAGGAACCCTACAAATCCGGTTTTGTTGCGGCTCATCAATTTCAGGAACCGGCCAATCCCACGCACGAAGCGTCCGGGCCAATAACGAATACCGGTCTTGGGCATCAAGGCTTGGGATGTCGTCATCAGTTACCTCCGGCAATGCGCACGCGGGGATCGAACCACCCGTAGATAAAGTCCGCTAGCAGGTTCGACAAGACTACCGAAATCGTGATGATCAGGAAAATGCCCTGCATCAACGGATAGTCGCGGGTGGTGAGCGCCGAAAGCAGCCGGTAGCCAATCCCCTGGTAGACGAAAATGCTCTCGATGAGAATCGAACCGCCAACGACGAAGCCGATGCTGATGAGCAATTGCGTGATGAGCGGTAACATCGCGTTGCGCCCGACGTAGGCTGTCGTGATACGCCCTTCGGAAAGACCCCGCGCCCGCGCCACGGTCACATAATCCTCGCCCAACGCGCCGATGGTGCTGCTCTTCATCGAGAGAATCCACGAGCCGATGGTCGAAAGGACATACGTGAGAATAGGCAGCGCCGCGTGAAAGAAGATGTCCGCAATAAAAACCCACGTAAACCCCGGCTGGATGCCCGGCGACCGTGACCCGCGCATCTTATGAATTGGCACGAGATTCCAGTAAACGCCCAGATAGACGAGCAGCACAATGCCAACGATGTAGTTGGGTATTGAACTCAAGACTGAAGCTGTGCCAGATACCGCCGGTTCCCACAACGCCTGGCGTTTGTAAGCCAGCAACATCCCGATCAACATGCCCAGAATAAAGCTGATCAACAACCCCAATCCCACACTGAACAACGTCCAGGGAAGGAACGCGACGATGATCTGCCAGACGGATGTACCCGGCGAGCGCAACGAATCCCCCAAATTTCCGTGCGCCAACTGCACCATATAATCGAAGTATTGTTGATAGAGCGGCGCATCCAGATCAATGGCAAAGAGCGATGCGGCCTGGTCGCGCGCTTCGGCATACGGAATGCTGTATTGCACCATCAACTCGTTGATATAGACCTCGATAGGATTGGAGGGCATCAGACGCACGAGGAAGAAGATCAGGCTGGTGACAAACCAGATCGTGAAAATGGCGCGCGCGAGCATCCTGATCACATAGTTTGAGGTGATACGTTTGACCCATCGCCAGAGCGGCTTTTTTTGCGGAACAACCTGTGTGCTTATCGCTGCACTGTTCAATGGAACCTCCTTTCTGTTGCGTAGTAGCGACTTCAGTCGCTTTGCTCAGGAACGACTGAAGTCGTTACTACACCGTGTAGCGACTTTAATTGCTTTTGCTACGAATAGAGCCAGTAGTGACGGGATACTTTCTCGAAATCCGCCACGGTATCCGCCCATTCCTCAACCAATTCTGCCACATTGACGCCTGCATCCACCGCGAGCCGCACCCGATCCGTACCCGCCAGCAGGTCAATATGCGGATGCGCGCCCTCCCAGCTTTGCGGCAGCCACGCAAAGTCCGCCGGATACAGCGCCTTCAGCGCGGCGAGCACATGCAGGCCTACCGTCACCGGGCGGAAGGTCGCGCGGTCCATGACGTGGACTTGTACACCCCCGCAAACTTCCCCGGCAAACTTGGACGCCGCCGGGACAAATTGCGTGGGACGGAACCGCACGCCCGGCAACGCCAGCGCGTTCAGGTGCGCCGCCAGCGCCTCTCCATTCATCCACGGCGCGCCGCAAACCTCAAACGGCAGCGCCGTCCCCCGTCCTTCGGAAACGTTCGTCCCTTCCAAGAAACACATACCGGGATAAACGCTAGCCGTTGAGAGATGCGGCATTGCCGGCGACGTGGGAACCCAGGTCAGACCAGTGGCGTCGAACCACATTTCGCGCCGCCATCCCGTCATTGGGATCACGGTCAACTCGGCGTTGATCCCCTGCGTCTGGTTCATATAATGCGCCAGTTCTCCCATCGTCAAGCCGTACCGCAGCGGAATGGGCAGCACACCGACGAACGACTCGAAGCCCGGCGCCAACACCGGCCCCTCGCGCGTCGCGCCGTTGAGGGGATTGGGACGATCCAACACCATCATGGGCGTGTGCGCCTTCGCCGCGCCCTTGAGCATATAGAAGAGGGTGCTGATAAAGGTGTAAAAACGCGCGCCCACATCCTGCATATCGAAGACCAATATGTCAACATCGGCCAACATCGCCGGCGTAGGTTCCTGCGTCGCGCCGTACAGGCTGTAAATGGGCAAGCGCGTGCGTCCGTGGATGGCGTCCTGGACGTGCAAACCATCGGCGACGGCCCCGGTGAACCCGTGCTCCGGCGCGAAGAGCGCCGTCAACGCGACGCCGCAGCGCAAGAGTGCGGTAACGCTGTCGGTGAGGTCTGCTGTCACTGCGGCGGGGTGGGTTGCCAGACCGACGCGCCGTCCCCTGAGCGGCACAGCCCCGTTACTGATCAAACGCTCCAATCCTGTGATGCTCATCGCGTGTTTAGCCGTTATAGGGGAACAAGCCCAATTCCTCGTGGAGCAGCAACGCTGCTGCGCCGAGTAGGATGATGTCGGCGCCCATACTCACGAAGCCGATCTCTGAAGTTTGCGATAGCGCCGCTAACGCGCGTTTGTTCAGCGCTTCCTGGGCGGCATCGAGCAAGAATTGTCCGAAACACGTGATCCGCCCTGCCAACAGAATGCGACAACCGCCGAGGACGACGATGAGATGCGCTGCCGCCGCGCCGAGGTGCTGTCCCACCTCTCGAATAACCTGCCGCGCTGCTTCATCCCCCTCCGCAAACGCTTCACAGACGGTCTCGAACGTGATGGCGTCGGGGTGGGGGGCAAGCTGGTTCAGTATGGACTGGGGGGCGCGCTGTGCCAGCGCCTGTGTCTGGCGGACGATGGCCCGGCTGTTCGTGACGGTTTCGAGACATCCAGTGTTCCCGCATTGGCAGTGCTCGCCGTTCTCGACGACGGTGACGTGACCGATCTCTCCGGCCCCCAGCGGATTGCCGTGAAACAACCGCCCGTTCAGCACAATCCCCGCGCCGACGCCCTTGCCCACGTGAATGACCACCAAATCCCGCGCACTGCTGTTCTCGCCGAACGTGTATTCTCCCAGAGCCGCCACCTGGCAGTCATTTGCCATGTAAACCGGCAAGTTGTAGCGTTCTTGCAGCAAGGTACGCAGGTGGATGTCGCGCCAGTTGAGATTGACAGCCTGGTAGATCACGCCATTGACCGCATCCACCAGCCCCGGCGTGCCGATGCCAATGCCCAACAAGGGACTGCACGCGGCTTTGATGAGCGCGTCTACCAATTCATAGACTAATTCCAACGCGGCTGTTCCGTCGCGCCCCTGCAACGGCAAACTGACCCGATGCTTGATTTCACCGTGCAAATTGATCAACGCGCCGCGAAAATCCTCGCGCGCCAGGTCAATGCCGATCAAGCATCGCGCGTCGGCATTGACGCGCAGGAGGATGGCGCGTTTCCCGCCGGTGGAGGGCGCGCGCCCCACCTCTTCGAGCAGCCCCTGTGCCATCAAGTCCACCACGACATCCGAAACCGTAGGGCGGGTCAAGTGTGTGACCCGCGCAATCTCAGCCCGGCTGATTTCGCCCCGTTCGTAGACAGTGCTAAACACCAATTGCGTGTTATGAATCCGCGTTTGCTCGTGCGTCGCTTTTTTTGTCACAGATTGTGCCTTGATGGTCAAGCAAGAGGGGTGTTAGATAGTTAAATTTACTTACGAAGTATTATACAACGCATTACAGCCATTGTCAAGTATTTTTTACAGCCACAACTGTTCTGGATAAACATCGCGTTCGATCAACGCGCGAATGGCGTGCTGCACCTGCGCCCGGTCTTCTTTGTACGTCACACCGAACCATTGCGCGTCGCTGGCGAGCACTTTGACGCGCGCTCTTTGTTCTTGCACCAGGTCGCCCACAATGTTGGGTAGGAAGAACTCCGCTTTCTGTAGATTGTGGGCATTATCCCGGAGGAATATGGGAAAGCGGCGCTCCAATTCCCCGAACAGGCTCGGCGTGAAGCCCCAGATGTTCATCGAGACGGTGGTCTGCGTGGGGATGGCGATCCAGGTCGCGCCATCCTCGGTGTAGGCGATGGTTTCCCCGCGCCGTTCGATGTGCGTGCGCTCGCGGATGTGAACGAGAAAGCCGTCGTCATCCACTGTACAAACGCCGCGTGAGACGTGGCCGTGTTCGGTGATCGTGTTCGCCAGCACGTAGCCGACCATACAGTAGTCGTAGACGCCGTCTTTATCCTCCGCGTGGGCGAGGTGCTCGGCCAGCGCCTCGAAGGCCGCGCGCCCGTAAAAGTCATCGGCGTTGATGACCGCGAACGGCCCGGCGACCTCATCCCGGCACCTGAGCACTGCTTGCCCGGTGCCCCACGGCTTCTGGCGTTCCGGCGGCAGCACAAATCCCGGCGGCACGTCCGTCAATCGCTGGAGGACGTAGGCGGTCTCGCTATGTTTGCCGATGGTGCCGCCAAATCTTTCACGGAAGGCATTTTCAATGGCCTGGCTGACGACGAAGACTATCTTGCCGAAGCCAGCGCGCAGCGCATCATACACAGCATAGTCGAGCAGCGTTGCGTTATGTGGCCCCACCGGCTCGATCTGCTTGATGCCCCCATACCGGCTGCCCAACCCTGCCGCCATCACAATGAGTGTGGGTTTCATGTCAGTGCGTCAACGTTACCTTGCGTAATCCGCGCGGGGCTTCGGTGTCGTAGCCTTTGGCGCGGGTAAGATAGTAGCTGAAGAGCTGTCCCGGCACAATCGTCACCAGCGGGCTGAGCCATTCGGGCATGGCGGCGGGGAGGCGCAGCGGCGTGTGCGCGAGCGACAGCGCCTCCTCGCGGTTCGAGATAGCGAGCAGTTCCACTTCGCGCTGCGTGACCAGCTCTTCCAACAACGCGCGCATATCGTCGAAGACGGCGCCATCCGGCGCGACCGCCAACACGGGGAAGCCCTGCGAAACGACGGCCACCGGCCCATGCTGAAAATCGGCGGAGGAGTAGGGGGCAGCAATCACGTAGGCCAGCTCTTTCATCTTCAACGACCACTCGTAAGCCGTCGCGTAGTTGAAGCCGCGTCCCAGCACCACGCACTGTTGCATATACCGATACCGTTCAGCGACACGCTCGATGTATGTATCCAGATCGAGGGCCTGCTGCACTAACGCCGGCACGCGCTCCAAAGCCGGCCAGCGATCTTCTGGATCGCCGGCCTGATCGCTCATCGCCGCCGAAAGCATGGCGATCACCATCAATTGCGCGGTGTAGCTCTTGGTCGCGGCGACGGCCAACTCCGGTCCGGCGTCCACGTCAATGACGAACTGCGCCAACTGTGCCAGCGGCGACTCCGGCGCGTTGACAATCGCCAGCGTGGGCGCGCCCTGGCGCTGCGCTTCGGCCATCACCTGCACAATGTCCGGCGACTGGCCCGACTGCGAAATGCCCAACACCAGCGCGTTCTTCAGGCTCGGCGGTTTCCCGTACAGGCTGAAGAGCGAGGGCGTCGCCAGCGCCGTTGGTATCCCGTTGAACGCGCCCCACAGATATTTCGCGTACAACCCGGCGTTGTCCGACGTGCCCCGCGCTACCAGGAAGAGGTAACGGATGTCGTATTCGCGCAACGCGGCAGCGATTGTCTCTACATTGCCTTTTTGCTTTTCCAGCAAGCGCGCCAGCACCGCCGGTTGCTCGAAGATTTCTGATTTCAGGCTCATCTCTTATTCCCCTCCAAACTTGTTGATTCGCGCGGTCACTTCGTGAGCTAAGCGCGTGATAAAAGATTGCGTGTAAGCCACGACGCTCAATGCGGGATCTATGATCAATGGCGTCAGGTCCATAGCAAAGATCAGCCCTGTGGCGACGTCTGTATCGTGCGAGGCGAAATAGGTCGCGTTGGCCTGCCGCCGCCCCGTCGTCGCCAGGTCGTAGCGTTTGCCGCCGCACACCTGCGAATCGAAGACGCCAAGCAGCGCGGCTTGTAGCCCCCCGTGCGTCGAAACGTCGAACGTGATCTTGTCCGTATCCAACATCCAATCCAGATTGCGCCACACCTCGCACCCGTACAGGTGTTTGGGACGCGCCTCGGCCGGCAGACGACGCAACGCCTCAATCACCCGCAGCGTGACGGCGACGTGCGTGTCGTGCTTGTCGGCCAGATTGTGCGTGTAGATCACTTCGGGCCGCGCCAGCTCGAACAGCGCGTACAGGTCTTCGACAGGCGCTTTGTCGGTGCTGTCCTTGAGCACGGAACTGGGGTAATCGAGCAGCACTTGCGCGCCGTATTCGCCGATGATCGCCGCCTTCTTCTGTTCTTTGCGGCGAATGACTTGCATGGCTTCGTCGGTGTAATCTCTGTAAAGATCGGCGCGCGGCGATCCAGACCCGTTGGTGACGACGACGCCGGCGAACCAGCGGTCCTGGCGTTGAAAGCACTTGATAATGCCATCGAACGCCATAATTTCGAGGTCATCCTGGTGCGCGCCAACGGCCATGTGCGTGGTGCGCTGCAACGCGACTTCTGCCGGAAGTCCATCCGGCGCGAAAATCTCTGCGGTCTCACGCTGCAGGTTCATCGTTCACTCCCTTGAAAATAGTCCAAAGTCCAAAGTCCAGAAAAACTGGGCGTTCTTGGAAGCGTAGCGGCTTTGGCGGCTTGGCGGTGAAGATTTTCATCCAACCACTGATGAACTGCCGATTTATGATGAATTCCTCTTGAAAAAACGGTTGAAACGTTTCAGCGTTCAAACGTTATTTCAATCAACCACCGGGAGGCTGGCCGCGGCGATGGATTGCCCCACGCGGCGACTTTTCTCGTCGGGCAGTTGGATGTGGATGCGCGCCGCCAACGCCGGGAATTCCTCGGCCAACACGGTGTTTGCGCCGTCGAGAATGAGCTGCCCGCCGCTGCCGGAGGTGCAGCGTCCCAGAATCAGCACGTGGCGCAGGTCGTAAAAGTCGGCGTAGTGCGCGATGGCGTAGCCCATATAGATGCCCATCGTCTCCCAAATCTGCCGCGCGCCGGCGTGACCGGCTTCCAGTTTCTCCTGGACAAATTTGAGCTTCGCCGCCGGGGTGATGCCTTCCGGGATGGCGATACCCGCGCGCGGGGCCAGGCGGAAGACGCATTGCTGCGAGAAATACGTCGCGCCGACGCCGCGGTCGCCTGACCACTCGTCCACGGAGGCGTTGGGGTTGTAGTCCACCGGCGCGAAGGCCAACTCGTTCAGCCAGCCGGTGATCGTCCCGTCCAGCGCGACGTAGCCGGCCGCCTGACTCGATCCCAGCGCGATGCCGAGCACGCCGTCATCCTCCAGCGACATCGCGCCGGCCAACGCCGTCACGTCGCCGTCGTTCACCATTTCGAGCGGCGCACCCATCTCAGCGCGGATGCGCAGAAACAGGTTTCTGATCTCGCCGTAGCGTTCTTTGGGGACGCCGCGAAACAGCGAGGCCACCCGCACTTGATTGTCCACGTAGATGCCGGCGGCGCTGCCCCCGATGGCATCCACGCGGGGGAGCTTGGCTGCCGCGGCGCGCAGGCTCGCCATAATCTCGCGGTAATGATAGTCCGGGTCGCGCTGGATGCTCGGCTCCCACACGACTTCCTCGCTGTAGATCGCCTCGCCATCCACCACAGCGGATACCTTGCGATCCGAAGCGCCCAGGTCGAAGCCGATGCGGTAGCCTTCCAGGTGACGTCCCAGTGGTCGTCCGCTTTCGCGCGCCGGGGGAACGTCCGCCGGGTCGCACGGGACGATGGTGAACGGTCTGTCGTACACGTCCTCGCCCATAAAATGAAAGTCGAATTCCCGCGCGCCACCGGGCGTGTAAAGCGTTTGCAGCGCCGCGCCAATGCTCAACGGCCCGCCCACGTACACCTTCCACCCGCCGCGCTGCCAGAGCAGGAATTTGAAGATGCGCTCGGCGTAGGGCAGGTTAGCGTCAGCCTGGAGATGCCCTGCGGGGAAAACGCGGGTGGCGAAGCGCGAAGTAACGCCGTTGAGTTGCTCGACGCCGAAAACGAGCGGGACGCCGCCGCCTGCTGCGGCGACCTGCGTCTGGAAATCGCGGTTGACCAGCGCGGCCGGCTGGAATTCCGGGTCGAGCGGAGGCACGAGACGAGGTTTGACGCGCTGAAAAGTCTGAATCATTGCTATCTCCTAAGTATTAGAAGAACTTAGAAAGTTAAATTTACTTACGAAGTATTATACCGCAATTCACGTCGTTTGTCAAGGTACGAATTTTTGGTTTTTGGGATCAGGCAGTCAGCGTAGCGCCGTTTTTGCCGCGTATCAGCAGCGTCCAGGTGCCTTTTTGCACGGCTTGGTTGTCCTGATTGTAGATGGTGACGTACAGCGTTATCAGACCGCCGTTGTAGCCCGGCATGGGGCGCTTTTTGCCCACTCTGAGGGTGGCGTGGATTGTGTCGCCGACTTTGACCGGACCGCGGTATTTCCAATCCAGGCCGATAAAAGCGTCAATGGTGCCGCTCAAATGGCCCAGGCTGTTGGCAAGCCCGGTGCCGATGGAGAGGACGAGTGCGCCTTGTACGATCAGTTCGCCGAAAGGACTCGATGAAGCGTACTCGGCGTCAGTGTGCAGGGGATTATAGTCCCCGGATAGCTTGGTGAAGGTTTCAAAATCCTCTTGTGTGATGGTGCGGTGGGTTGTCTCAAAGTGTAAGTCGGGATGCAGGTCTTCGTAGTACAGCTTTTCGACGGGCATGAAAACCTCCGGGTAAAAGTTTAACGTCAGAGGGCGTGCTGCAACTGCTCAAACAGGGCTTCGTACTCCGCGACGGTGCGCTCGGTGGAGAAGCGTGCGACGATTTCCTCGCGGGGGCGGACGTAGGCGCTGTGGTGGTCGAGAACCTGGAGCATGGCCTGCGCTAAACCTGCGGCGTCGCCGATGGGCGCGATTTCACCCATGCCTGATTGCTGGATGGGTTGGCGCACGCCGGGCAGGTCACTGGCGACGCACGGGACACCGCACAGCATTGCTTCCACCTGCACCAGGCCGAACGATTCGGTGGAGTTGAGACTCGGCACGACGAGTAAATCCAGGTTGGGGTAGAAAGCTGCCATCTGGACCGGGTCGAGCACATCCAGGAACTTCCATTGGTCTGCGTCTTCGTAGCGATAGATCATGGGTTGTAGCCGGCGGGCATAAGTCTCTTCCGCCAGAACATTTTTATATTGGCCGGCAAAAAGGATACGCGCTTTGGGGTAACGTTCCAAAATGTGCGGGAAGGCGTTGAGCAACACATCCACGCCCTTCTCGGCGGCTAAACGCGCGGCCATACCGATCACCGGACGCGCGTGTTGCGGGTTGTGCATCTTGGCGAAGGCGGCGATGCCGGAAGGCGTCATCGGCGGCAACTCCACGGGCGGGGGAATGATGTGGAGTTTGTCGCTGAATTTTTGCAGGAATGGGGAATGGTCGGCAAAGTCCTGGGTATAGGCGACGACTTTGTGAGAGGATTTTCCCGCCAGGTTGTTCATCAGATTCACAACCCGGTTCACGAAACGATTGAAGCGGCCAGGGGGTAATTGCAGGTCGCAGTGATAGGTGAGGACGGTCGGCTTTTTGAGCAAGCGCCCGCGCAAAGCCACTCCTGCTGCGTCAAACTGTGGCAGGTGCAGGCTGATAACGTCGGCCTGCGCAGCAAGTTTCCACGCCAGGAAGCCGAACGTGGGCATAATCACGCCTTTGCTGACCCGCAAGAGCACCGGCGCGCGCACGATCTGCACGCCGTCCAGTGTCTCACGACGCGCCAGGTTACGGTTGTAATGGGAGGTGAGAATTGTGACCGCGTGCCCACGCCGGACCAAGCCTTTAGCCAGACGTTCGGCGTAGATGGTCAAGCCGCTGGTGTGCGGGCGGTAGTAGGTCAAAACGATGAGAACGCGCATAGAGAACTCCGTGAAACGTGAAACATGGAAAGCTTTTAGCCGTTGAACAAGCTGCGATTCGATTGTACCCATTCGAAGAGGCGGGTGATGCCTTCTTCGACGCTGACTTTTGGATGCCAGGCTAATTGCGCGGCGGCTTTGCGGATGTCGGCGACGAAGATGCGCTGGTCGCCGGGCCGCCAGTCGCGCCAACTGACCGGGATCTCACGCCCGGTGAGCCGTTCCAGCAGCGGGCAGAACTCCCGCCAGACCGAGAGCTGATTGGCCGCGCCGCCGCCGACGTTGTAGATTTGTCCTGCTACCCGGTCAATGGTGGCGATGGCCGCGTCGTAGGCGTTCAGCAAGTCTTCGATGTAGAGCAAATCGCGGACCTGCTTGCCGTCGCCGTAGATGGTGATAGGGCGTTCCAGCAGCGCCGCGATGATGAACCACGCTACCCAGCCTTGATCCTCCACGCCAAACTGGCGCGGGCCATAGATGCAGCTTTGGCGGAAGACGACAGTAGGCAGCCCATAGATGCGCGCGTAGTCACGCACGTACTGATCGCCGGCGCCTTTTGAATTGCCGTAGGGCGAGTGGAAATCAAGCGGGTACGTTTCGGGGATGCCGTGGGGATAGTCGCGGTAGGCGTAGCGCGTCTCGCGTTCTTCCACGATGAGCGATTCCATGCCGCCGTACACTTTGTTCGTCGAAGCAAAAATAACGGCGGGATGATGGCCGACGAGGCGCGCCGCTTCCAGGACGTTGAACGTGCCGGTGACGTTGATCTCGAAATCTTCGCGCGGGTGAAGAACCGAAGAAGTGACGGCAACTTGCGAGGCCAGGTGGACGATGACATCCACATTGCGGACGGCGGCGGTGAGCAAGGCGGCGTCGCGCACGTCGCCGTGGATGAGGGTGAAGGCGTTGTCGCCGAATGTTTCGCGCAGCCAGGCAAGGTTAGCGGTCGCGCCGCGCCGCGAGAGGTTGTCGTAGATGGTTACGCGCTCTCCCCGTCCCAGGAGCCGGTGAACGTAATTCGCGCCGATAAACCCGGCGCCGCCGGTAATTAGATAATGCATGGTAGAAACCTCCATCTTACGAGGGATCAGCAGAACTTGTGGATGGTGCAGTCTCCACGTGTTGCGCGTTGCTGACGAGGCTTTTGAAGGACATTCCCCAAATCAAGAGCGTGAGCGCCCCCAGGGCGATGCCGGTGAGGTAAGCGAGCGCGTGGACAATCACCGCGTAGGTGAAGCCGGAGTCACGGGCGATGTTGAAGCCCCAGAAGAGCGCCTCGCGCACGGCGAAGTGGAACGATCCCAGGCCGCCGGTCGCCGGGAACACCATCCCGAAGGCGCTGGCCCATGTGATGACAAAGGCTTTAAGGATACCGTCGCCGGTGGGGAGAAACGCGCGACACGCTTGCAGCGCCATCCAAAAATAGAGGGGGGTCACAATCCACAATGCCAATGACCACAGCAACAGCGCCGCCCCTTCGCGGACTGAGCGCAGCGCGATCAAGCCATCCAGAGTGTGCTGTACCGGCTTCAACCAACGTTCGGGATTGGGGATGCGCAGTATATCCAATATGCGCCGCGCCAGCAGCTCGACTTTTTGGGGGAACAGCGCTACCAGCATAAACATGACCAACAATCCCAATGCCAACGCGCCGCTCAATCCGATGACCAGTTGGAAGGAAAGTGATCCGGCCAGTTGTCCACCGGCGAGGTAGGTCCGCAGCCCTGGCACAAAGGGCAGCGTCGCCACGAGCATAATCACGATGAGGAACATATCCAGCACGCGCTCGACGACGACGGTGGACAGCGCCGCCATGATGGAGACCGGTCCGCGCATACTTGCGGCGACGGCGCGGGCGGGATCGCCGGCCCGCAAAGGCAGCACGCCGCTGACGAGATAGCCGATGTTGATCAAGCCAAAGGTGTCGCGCAGGGAGAGTTTGCGCCCCAGCAGGATCCGCCAGCGTTGCGCGCGAATGACGAGCGTCACCAGGATCAGCGCGAAGGTGAGCAGGAGTGAACCCAACTGCACTTGTCGCAGCGCTGCACCCACCTCGGAAAAATTTACACCACGTAGCGCAACATATAGCGCCACTGCGCTCAATACCAGGGTAATGATGATTTGCAGGCTTCGCTTTTTCATACGCGATATTATACCACAGGGAGCATATCGTGGAGTTTAATTGTCGTCTCCCGGAAAGTGACTACACTAGAAGTTGTCCGCGGCGCTTCGACGGACGATGTGACTATCCGACTATCCGACTATCCGACTCATGACTATGTGGAGGAACCTATGCTCTTAGCAGTCAATGTGGGCAACACGAATATTGTTTTCGGCATTCACGACGGCGAAAAGTGGCTGCGGCATTGGCGCGTGCGCACGGTGCGCGATAAGATGCCCGACGAATACGGCGTGCTCTTCCGCGACTTTTTGCGAGAGACCCACGTGGCGCTGGAAGCGCTGGAGCAGGTCGCCATCAGCAGCGTGGTCCCGCCGATTACCGACAGAATGGAGGAGATGCTCGTCGCGCAGACGGGCGTGATGCCGTTGATTGTCAGCACAGCAGTGAAGACCGGGTTGACGTTCGCCATAGACAATCCGGCGGAACTGGGGGCGGATTTGGTCGCCGACGGGGTGGCCGCCTACGACCGCGTGCGGGATGCGTGCATCGTGGTGGACTTCGGCACGGCGACGACGTTCTCGGCGGTGGCGGCAGACGCGACGTACCTCGGCGTTGCCATCGCGCCGGGGATCAATATGGCGATGTCGGCGCTGGCGGGCGGGACGGCGCAACTGCCGCAGATCCGGTTGAGCGCGCCGCCGCGTCCCATCGGCACGAACACCGTACATTCGATTCAATCCGGCATCGTCTTGGGTTACGTGGGGATGGTGGAGAGCCTCATCGCGCGTTTTCGGGAGCAGATGGGCGTCCCGGCGCCGGCGCTGGCGACCGGCGGCCTGGCGCGGTTGATCGCGCCGTTGACTTCATGTTTCGCAGTGGCGGACGAATGGTTGACGCTGGATGGCATTCGTCTGATCGCGCTGCTGAACAAGAATGGCGAATGAGCGAATCGGCAAATCGGCAAATCAGCAAATCGGCAAATCAGCAAATCAGCAAATCGGCGAATCGGCGAATCAGTGAATCGGCAAATCAGTGAATAACTCTCGACTCATAACCCCCAACTTACAACCCACACTCCTGAACCGAATCGTCTGGGTACTTCTGTTGGCGCTGCTGGTGCGTGTGGTATGGCTGGCGTTTTTCCCCACCAATCCCATCGCTCCGGTGGACGCGGAGGGATTTCATTTGCTCGCGGTCAACATGCGCGCCGGACGCGGGTTCGCTATCGGCTGGGAGCCACCCTTCTGCCCGACGATGGTGCGCACGCCGTTGTATCCGCTGTTTGTGGCCGGCATTTATGCGCTGGTCGGCGCCGATCCTGGGCGGGCGCTGCTCTTTCACCTGCTCCTTGAGGCGCTGACGACGGCGCTGGTTGTTCGTCTGGGGTGTGATCTCGGCGGCAAGCGCGTAGGGTGGTGCGCAGGATTGCTCTATGCGTGCAACGGCACGACGCAGCGTTACACCGGTTATCTTCTCGCTGAGGCGTTGCTCCTCCCGCTGCTGACTGCCTCCGTGTGGCTAACACTGCGCTGCCTTCGCCGTCCGACGCGCAAAAAAGCCGCGCTGGCCGGCTTCTTCTGGGGATTGGCCTTGCTCACCAAACCCAACGTGCAGTTTCTCGCGTTGTTCATAGGCGGCCTCCTAACGTGGCGGATGGCGAATCACGAATTACGAATTACGAATGACGAATCACGTTTTACGTTTGACGTTTTACGTTCTACATTTGTTTTCTGGCTTACTCTCGGTCTGACACTGTTTCCCTGGCTGTCGCGCAACCGCATCGTGTTCGACAGGTGGGCGCTCTCCACGGCTTTCGAGGAGAATCTGGCGCGGGTGGCGGTGGTGGCGACATTGGCCGAAGTGGAGAATGTGCGCGTCGAGCCGTGGACCGAGACGTGGGAATACTACTACGACCGTTTCAGCGCGGATGCGGCAGCGCGCGACGACTGGGACGGGCGCGCGTTATGGGGTGATGGGTGCGTAGAACGGCAACGTCGTCAGGTTGCGATAACGCGCGCGGCGCGTGACCTTGTGCGCGCCCACCCGCTCAGCTATCTCCGCGCTCATCTACGCGGTGTCCTGACCAGCTTGCGCGACCCCGGGCACCGGCTGTGGTATCACGTGCTGACCGGTGCGGAATGGGAAAGCACCGGCGTCGTCGCCGACATAGGGGCGCGGATGATGTGGGCGCTGGAGCGCGGCGCGGTAGGAGATGCGCTGCGCGCGCTGTGGCTTGAGCGGGTCGCGCGCCCGCCGTTGCTGGCGGCGCTGCTGTGGTGGGGATTGGGCGCCGCGCGCGTCGCGGTATGGATTGGGGGGCTGCGGGGGGCGTGGTGTTTGCGTCGCCGCCCGTGGGCGCTGTGGGTGTTCCTGGGGATGGTCGCCTATATAGTGATGTTACCTGGGCCTATCGCGTATGATCGTTTCTATCTGCCGGCCATTCCGGCGGTCATTGTATTAGTCCTGACAGGTGTTTTGCAACCTGTCAGGACTGGTGGAACAATTGCTCGCGGATGTCCTGATTGCTGGAACGCAGTTTGATTGCCAGTTCCGCTGCGATGCGGTGCATAATGTGGAAGCCGATTTCAGGATAATCGTAGCAGAGCTTCAGCAGGCGGTCGCGGGAGATGCGGAGGAGCTGTGTATCTGTTTTGCAGCGCGCCGACGCGGAGCGCGTGCCCTGATCCACCAGAAGGATTTCGCCGAAGGTGTCATTTTCCCTGCTGGTGGCGACGACCATCGGGGCCGTGCTGCTGTTTTGCGGTTCCATCAGGATGTTCACTTCGCCGCGCGCCACGATATAGAGCGCATCGCCGGGATCGTTTTGGTGGAAGATGTACTCGCTTCCACGATAGCTGATTTCTTCACAGACCATCAAGACCAAATCGAGATGAATTTCGTTGAGGTCGCGGAAGAGATCGGATTGTCTCAGGACCCGTTTGCTTTCTTGTAGATGCATCTTCGTCCTCCTGCGTTAGATTACAACTCGATCCATTGAAGATTGCCCGTAGCCAAATCTACGATAGCGCACGTTGCACAGCGCCACCGGCTGTGACCGAGCGCGCCGGGATTGATCACCCGCGTCTTGCCAATGGTCTCATCGGTGGGGACGTGGGTGTGCCCGTGGATGACGTAATCGTAAGTTGCGGCGCGGATCAAGGCTTCGAGCCGCGCCCAGCTATCCCCATGGATCAACGCGATCCGCGCGCCGTTGAAACTAAGTTCGTGGACGCGGGCCAGCCGCGCCGCGCCAAAACGTTCGGCAACTGCCAGCGGCAACTGGGGTTCGTGATCCATATTGCCCCTGGCGATCCACACCTCAAAGCCGTCCAGCAAGGCGAGGGTAAACGCGCTGGTGACGTCTCCCGCGTGTAGCACGGTCTGTACCTGCGCCTCGCGGAAGCGCGCTACGGCCATGCCGAGCGTCTGCTCGTTGTTGTGCGTATCGGAGATCAGACCGATCTGCATCATCGCGTTTTTCGCTGTGCCGGTCAAGCGCGCGATCAGTTTTCGCGCGCGTCTACGACCTGCATATTGATGGCTTCCATCGCGGTGATAAGGTCGCCGCGCGCGACCCCGCGCACCTTCACCATCAGCGCCCCGCCGCCATCCGGCTGGTGAAACGTCCCCAGGGCGATGATGTCGCCGCCGAGCGCCGCGATGCTGCCGGCAATCCGGCTGAGCGCGCCCGGTTCATCAACGAGGTGCAGCGTCAGCCGCACGCCGGTCTGGCGCGCGCCCATCATCTCCAGGATGGTCTTGAAAACGTCGGTTTCCGTGATGATCCCCACCAGACGGTCGCCATCTACCACAGGCAACCCGCCAATTTTGCTATCGGCCATAATGCGCGCGGCCTCTTCCAGCGGCGCATCCGGCGCAACGGTGATGACTTTCTTGGTCATAATCTCCTCGACCTTCAGCTTGGACAGCAGGTAGCCGACTTCGTAGACGCTGAGGCTGGTCGCCGGCGATGGCGAGGCGTAGAGCAGGTCTTTCTCCGAAATGATGCCGACGAGTTTGCGTTTCTTGTTGAGGATCGGCAAGCGGCGCACGTTGTGCTGGCGCATAAAACTCAACGCTTCGGCAACGGGCATTTCCGGGGTAATGGTCACAGGATTCGTGGTCATGCAATTTTTTACTAACATGGTTTCCTCCTCAGTTTAGAACGCGCCTAACTGGCATTGTACGATACGCACCCCCAGTTGGTCGGCGACGTAGCCCACCAGCATTTTAGGGATGGCGAACTGCGCGGCGATCTCCCACGCGCGTAAGCACACGAGCCGCCCTTCATCATCCAGCGCGGACTGGATGGCGGCCTCAAGCCCTGCGGGCACGGGATGCGCGGCCATGTTGGCAGCGTCCCAACCTTTGGTGTGCCCTGGATAGCCAAACAGGCCGAGTTGACAGTGATCGAGATGGATCTTCAGCGCGTCGGCGTTATGCCCAACAGTGAGCGGCGCGACATTAGTTTTTTCGGCGATGATGAAAGCCTGCGCGCAGGCGATCTTTTCTTCATGACTGCGCGCGCGGATGTCGGCGGCAATCGTTGCATCTGGAACAAAGTCGGCGGGTAGCTTCTTCTCTCTCACATTTTCCTCCGTTAAAATTGTCGTGTCGTCGTCAGTTCCATAGTCTGGTAGACTTAGGCCCGGCTTTCTGGTCTGTATGGTTGATATGGTTCAAGAATATACTGACCTTTGAAAATTGCAAGTTGCGCAGACCCGTTGTATAATCTTTGATGAGACGGGTCACATGAAGGTAACAGGTTGACCGTCTGTATGTATTCAACCATTTATCAAGGAGGCAGATTATGTGGCAAGAATTTAAGAAATTTGTGATGCGAGGTAATGTCGTTGACTTAGCCATCGCCGTCGTCATCGGCGGCGCTTTCGGCAAGATCGTGACATCTTTTGTCAACGATATTTTGATGCCGCCGATTGGGTTGTTGCTTGGCAAGGTGGACTTCACGAACCTGTTCATCAACCTTTCGGGGCAGGATTACGCGAGTTTAGCTGCCGCGAAGGAGGCCGGAGCCGCTACGATCAACTACGGCTTTTTCCTCAACACCATCCTGGATTTCATCATCGTGGCCTTCGTCATCTTCCTGGTTTTGCGCGCGCTGGATCGCCTTAAGAAGAAAGAAGAACCCGCCGCGCCCGCCGCGCCGACAACCAAGCCGTGTCCGTATTGCTTCACCGACATCCCCATCAAAGCGACCCGCTGCCCGCACTGCACGTCGCAACTGCAAGGATAGCGTAGTGTGACACAAAAAACCTGACACCCGATTTTAAGAATGGGGTGTCAGGTTTTTTTATGCTTCGTTATGATGCCGTATCGCCCGTGACGACGGAGAACTGCATCGTGCGCAGCAGCTTCACGAACGCGGCTTGCGCTCCGGCTTCCTCAAAAATGACATACAGCGTGTCTGTTTTGCCCTTTGCATTAGGATATTGAAAGCGCGTGGCCCATTTATTCTTCCAGCCATAGATCTTTCCTGCTGTAACGTCGGTGCTGTGATCGTGGCGCAAGAAAACGCCCCAATCCGTTATCGTCGTGTTGACCGTTATCCCGTAAGTCTTGGTCTTCAGAATGTGGTGGATGTAGATCATGAGCTGCTGTTCGCCCACTGGGACGACGTTGGCGACCGCGTTGCTGAACTTTCGGGTGGTTTTTCCAACTTCGAGTGGGTCAACGCTCTTGAGCTGCGTAAATTTCCCGGTCGCCTTCACCCCGTATCGTTCGGTCGGCGGGGGAACCGTCGTGTCGAGTGGATAAGGCGCAAATACTGTGCCGGGGAAGAAGAAGGGGATGCAGCACAGGCCAACGCCGACAAGCCCGACTAACAACAGCACAATGCTGTTCCCTTTTGTAGGCGGCATTGTGCCGTCTTCGATGTACAGCGCCGTCGTCGTTCTGACATCGTTTTGGGTGAACAGCGTTTCATCCTCTTTTATGGCGTCCTTCAGGTCGGTGGGGGGCGTGCGCGTCATCCCAGTGACGGTAGCGGCGCCGTTTTGCCTGGCGACGACGAGCGCCGAAGTGTGTTTCACCAAGACCATATCACCGGTTCTGGCGTCAATGAGAAAGTAGTAAGTTTCGGTTGTTTTCCCATCCTTGCTTTTTTCGTACCCCAGGTCGTAGACTGCCATGCCGGCGACGCTGACATACCGGCTTGTGGCGACGTCGCCATTGACGAGCTGCGACACTGTCACCGTTTGCGGCGTGTCTGAATTGTTCAACGCCGTGCTGAGGCTGCCCAATCCCGCGCAAGCGACAACTGCCGCCAGGACAAGAACCAATCCACATCCCACTTTGAGACTGCCAATCCGGCCTTTCCATCGCAACACACGCTCGTTCATCGCGCGCCTCCTGGTTGATTGGGTTTGATTATAGTGAATTCTCTGTGTTTGACAAAAGCTGTATTGACAGGTCTGCCAAACTGTGATACCTTTACGCTAACACGCGCTGAGATTGCACGTGGATAATTTACAAAATCAACGCCGAGTGTTGAGGGCTGCGGCGCTCAACAACGGGGGAACCAGGTTGGGGGCGAATCGGCAGCGACCGTGCTGCTGTAGGGTCAGCTTCTTCGATCCGAGTCCGGCAGCTAACCTCGTAGGCGTTCTAGGAGAAGGCTACCTTGTGCGACAAGGCGCCTTCTTTTGTTTATAGCTATCAGCTATCAGCTTTCAGCCGTCAGTTATCAGCGAGCAGCTATCAGCTATCAGCTTTCAGCCGTCAGTTATCAGCGAGCAGCTATCAGCGATTGGCCTTCAAATGCAAGGGCTGACCGCTGAAAGCTGACCGCTGAAAGCTATAAAGGAGTGATGATGCAGAAAATACTGGTGACGCCGGGTTCTTTCGTGGTTGGCGCGAATTATTGGGCCTCGCACGCCGGCACGGCGATGTGGCGCGAGTGGCGGGCCGATGTGGTGGAACACGATTTCAAGACGCTGTCCGAAGCGGGTTTACAAGTGTTGCGCGTTTTCCCGCTTTGGCCGGATTTTCAGCCGCTCACGCAGTTGTATGGCGGGCATGGCGACCCCGTTGAAATCCGCCACGGCGAAGCGGCGCTGCCCGCCACCGAAGCCGGACGCGCCGGCGTCTCTACCGCGATGCTGCTGCGCTTTGCGGAATTCACGCGGTTGGCGGCTCAGTACGACCTCAAACTCATCGTCGGGTTGCTCACCGGCTGGATGAGCGGGCGTTTGTTCGTCCCGTCGGCGTTGGAAGGACGCAACGTGCTCACCGACCCCGTGGCGTTGCTGTGGGAGACCCGCTTCGCGCAGTATTTCGTGCGGCAGTTCAAAGACGATCCCGCCATCGCCGCGTGGGACCTGGGCAACGAGTGCAACTGCATGGCGCGCGTCCCCGGCCACGAGGCGGCATGGGCGTGGACGGCGGCGATTGTCAACGCGATCCGCGCGGTAGACCCCGACCGGCCCATCGTCTCCGGGATGCACAGCCTCACGCCCACCGGCGAGTGGCGAATGCAGGATCAGGGCGAGCTGACCGACGTGCTGACGACACACCCGTATCCGGTTTTCACGCCGCACTGCAACCAGGACCCCGTCAACACGCTCTGCACGCAACTGCACGCTACGGCGGAATCGCTGTTCTACGCGGACCTGGGCGGCAAGCCGTGTTTTGCGGAAGAACTTGGCACGCTGGGGCCGATGGTCGCCAGCGAAACCGTCGCCGCCGACTTCATCCGCGCCGGGCTGTTCTCGCTGTGGGCGCACGATTTGCGCGGGCTGCTGTGGTGGTGCGCCAGCGATCAGACAGAGCTGACCGATGCGCCCTACGATTGGTACGCGATGGAGCGCGAGTTAGGCTTGCTGCGCACGGATGGAACGTCAAAGCCGGTGCTCAAAGAGTTCGGGAAATTCCGCGCCTTTTTGGACAACTTGCCGCAGCCGTTGCCGCCGCGCGTCACAGAAGCCGTCTGCATCCTCAGCGCCGACCAGGATCAATGGGGCGTGGCTTACAGCGCCTTCGTCCTGGCGAAACAGGCCGGCTTCGACCTGGAATTCCAGTACGAGGCGCAGCCGCTCAAGGAGGCGGACCTCTATCTGCTGCCCTGTATCAGCTGGCATCGCGTGATCCACCGCCGCCGGTATATGGAATTGATGGCGCGCGTAGCAGAGGGCGCGACGCTCTACATCTCCTACGCTGGCGGCTTTTTGAGCCATTTCGAGGAACTGACCGGCCTGCGCGTGCTCACGCGCGCGAAGCGGACGGGCGTTTGTAGTGCGCGCTTCAGCGCGTTGGACGCTGCGCCGCAGTTCTCGATGACCGGCGAGTACCGTCTCGCGCTTGATCCCGTGCGCGCCGAGGTGTTGGGCGTCGAGGCAGACGGCAATCCGGCGTTCACCGTCGCGCCTTACGGCAAGGGGCGCGTCTATTTCCTGGGTTTCCCGCTGGAAATGGCGCTCACGACCACGCCCGGCGCGTTCCACACGCCGGAGGCGCAGCCGTTCTGGGTGCTTTACCGCCACATCGCGCAGCCCTTTGCGCAGGCGCGCGCCATCGTCAAACATCACCCTATGCTCGGTGTGACCGAGCATCCGCTCGATGCGCGCCGCCGCGTCGTGGTCGTCATCAACTACAGCCCTGAGCCGGTGAAAACAACGCTGGACCTGGCTTCTGGTTGGACGGTGGGGGCGGTCTGGTACGGCGCAAGCGGGCTGGAGCACGCTCCAGCCCAAGCGGAAAACATAACACTCGCGCTGCCGCGAAATGACGCCTGTGTGATTGTTGTCGAAAATCGGATGGAATTGTAGCGCAAGCTGTGTCCGCAAGTTTGCGGCGCTTGCGTGCAGAAAAAGCAAACTAACAGTTTGCCCTACACTGGTATGTATGATTTTGGAGGAATAGAGTGAACGAAAAAACTGATTACAAAGTTCGCGCCGTACACTGCGATCACAAAGCCGCCGATGACGCCGTCTACGAGGCGCTGCGACGGGTCACGCAACCGTTGGCACGTTCCTGGGACAAACTCCGGGCGGCAAAGCGTATCGCGATCAAGTTCAACCAGGATTGGGTGCTCCATCACGTGGTCTATTTTGAGGGACAACGCCGCCAGTTGGTGAGCGACAGTGTGGCGCGCGCCGTGTTGCGCCTGCTGCGCGAGGAAACCTCCGCCGAATTGGTGTGCGTGGACGCGAGTTACTACGTGATCTATCAGGAGAACGCCAAAACCGTCGCCGACACGACGACGCTGGCAGCAATCCTGCGCGAGTTCGACGTGCCGTACATTGACGGAAGCAAGCCGCCGTACAAAGTCGTCGGCGTGCCGGGCGGCGGGCAGATGTTCGAGCAGTACGCGATGATGCAGGATGTGGTCGAGGCCGATGCGGTGGTCTCGGTGGCGAAGATGAAGAACCACGCCTATATGGGCGTCACCGCCTGTCTCAAAAACCTCTTCGGGCTGATGCCTGTCGCTATGCCGGGCCGCTCGC
This sequence comes from Anaerolineae bacterium, assembly GCA_034433375.1. Classification (GTDB taxonomy): domain Bacteria; phylum Chloroflexota; class Anaerolineae; order B4-G1; family SLSP01; genus DSWT01. The sequence continues at coordinate 26,541 of DAOUAQ010000203.1, forward strand.
GCCACTACTACCACCATCTCGTGCGGATGCCCTACATGCTGGCGGACATCGGGCGGGTCCTCAACCCGGCGCTCAATATCGTGGATGCGCTGGTGGGGCAAGCCAGCTCGGAGTGGGGGCGCGAACCGGACATCGGGCGCATCGTCAACGCGCTCATCGCCGGCGACCACGTTATCGCCACCGACGCCTGTGTGACGCACCTGATGGGCCACAATCCGCAGAGCGACTGGCTGACCGAGCCGTTCCACCGCGACCGCAACGCGCTGCTGGCGGCGGAGGAGGGCGGCTTCGGCACGGTCAACCTGGATGAGATTGACTTTACATCCGAGGTTGCGCCGCAGCCGGAAGGCACGTTCTTCGCCAAAAAGGGCGACGATCTCAAAACCGTCGTCACCTGGCGGCGGACGATGTGCGAGCAGGCGCTCTACTACCGCGATCACATGCGCGACTTCACCGATAAGTACGCCGGTGAGTTCATCCTGCTTCAGGATGGCGAGGTGCGCTGGCACGATACCAATGGGATGCTGCGCGTGAGCCGCCGCCAGCTCTCCGGCGCGCACTCCGACCACGCGATGTTCTTCAAGTACGTGGATCCCGAAGAGCGCGAGCGGGAGCACTACGAGGTCTATGAGAGGGCGTTACAGCACGTTCAAAGTCTAAAGTCCTGAGTCCAAAGTCCTGAGTCCAAAGTCCAAAGTTCAAAGTCCAAAGTCGTTTGCAGTTTGACTTTCGACTTTCGACTTTCGACTTTCGACTAACGACTACAGCAGCAAGGAGATTGGTTAACGATGAATACACAACGTGAAAAATACTGTGTCCGCGCGCTGCATTGCGACTATCGCGCCGCGGATGAAGTCGTTTACGAGACGCTCAAACGCGCCACTGCGCCGTTGACGCGGGCGTGGGAGAAACTCAAGGCCGCGAAACGCATCGGTATCAAGTTCAACCAGGACTACGCGCCGGCCCGCACGCCGTACTTTGAAGGTCAGCGCCTTCAGCTCGTCAGCGATCAAGTGGCGCGGGCGGTGGTGCGCTTGCTCCAGGAGGAGACCGCCGCCGAGTTGTTCTTTGTGGATACCACCGTCTTCCACTTCGATGGCAGCCCCGATCCCGTGGACTCCACGCACCTGGCCCCGATCATGCGCGAGTTCGGCGTCTCCTACGTGAACGCGGACATTCCGCCTTTCGGCGTATACCAGGTCCCCGGCGGCGGGCAGATGTTCCGCCAGTACGTGCTGCCGCAAGCCGTGCTGGAAGCCGATGCCCTGGTGGACGTGCAGCGGATGAAGAACCACGCCTTTATGGGCATTACGCTCACGCTCAAGAATCTCTTTGGCTTGATGCCGATGCGCGAGCCGCTGGGCCGTTCCCGTCAGTACTTCCACCATCTGGTGCGGATGCCTTACATGCTTGCCGACATCGGGCGGCTGTTCAATCCCACGCTGAACATTATTGACGCCCTTATCGCGCAGACGGGCGGCGAATGGAGCGCGACGGACCAGGAAGCGCCGGTGGTCGTCAACGCGCTGGTCGCCGGCGATCACCCCATCGCTACCGACGTTGTGGGGACGCACTTGATGGGCCTCGATCCCACGGCGGACTGGCTGACCGCGCCGTACCACCGCGACCGCAACCCGCTGCTCGTGGCGGCGGAGGGCGGCTTCGGGACGGTCAACCTGGACGACATTGACTGGACTTCCGAGGTTGCGCCGCAGCCGGCCGGTGTGTTCTTCGCCGCGATGACCGACGATGTGGCGCGCGTCATCTCCTGGCGACGCACCACCTGCGAGCAGGCGCTCTACTACCGCGACCACCGGCAGGACTTCATTGACAAGTACGCCGGGCAATACATTCTGCTGCAAGAGAACGAGGTCAAGTGGAATAGCGAGAGCAGCTTCTTCCGTGGCAGCCGCCGTCATCTCTCCGGCGACCGGCCCGACCAGGCGATGTGGGTCAAGTATGTGGATCCCGACGAAGCCGAGGGCGAGCATTTCGAGGTCTACGAACGGGCGCTGGCGGATATTCAAGCGCGAGGGTTGTAGCTGTTTGCGCGTGTGGCAAGTTAGCCTATTTGAACTTACGCCGTCGCCGCATGAATGGGTGGTTGAGGCGCTTGAACGCAGTCCGGTCAAAGAGGCTCCATTATCACACGCTATCGCCATAAAAAGCAGACTCATTGATGACTCTACTGCAAAAAGTCCTTCTTGACCGCTAAGACGCCAAGTTCGCCAAGAGAACAAAAGAATACATAAGTAATTTTAATAAATTTGCGCATTTTTACAAATTTTATTCATTTGCTCATTAAAAACCTTGGCGTCCTTGGCGACTTGGCGGTTTTTTCAGGGGAGTCATAAAACGTGAAACGCAAAATGTGAGATGTAAGGCTCCGCTTACGTTTTACGCTTCACGTCCTGCAGATTCAAATGATTCTCTAAGCTTTTGTTAATGCCTTGCTAATCATTCTATGGGATACTGGACTCAGGAACCTCGTATAGCCTGGATAGTATAAGGCTTGTGGTGCTCGGAGGGGAAAATGGACAAAAAGCAAGGTAAAAAAGTAGGCTTCTCCGCGATCTACTTGATCGTGGCGTTATTGCTGGCTGGACTGTTCCAACAACTGATATTTCAGCCGATGGTCATTCGTTGGACGGAGGTGCCGTACAGCCGTTTCCTTGAACAATTGGCGGGCGGTGAGATCGCTGAGGTGCAGTTGACGGCGGACCGCATTATGTATACCTGCTGCGCCGACGTCGAGGGCGCGGCGCAAGGCCGGGTCAACAACGTCGTGCGGGTGGACGACCCCGACTTGATCCAACGGTTGGTAGATGCCGGGGTGACGTTCTCCGGCGAGCAGCCGACCAACACATTGCTCTCGCTGCTCCTGGGATGGTTCATCCCGCTGCTACCCCTGGGCCTGATCTGGTATTTCGGGCTGCGGCGGATGGGGCAAGCCGGCGCCGGCGTAATGTCCATCGGCAAGAGCAAAGCGCAAGAGATCACCGGCGAGAAAACCGGCATCAAGTTCGAGCACGTCGGCGGCGTGGATGAAGTCGAAGTTGAGCTAAAAGAGATCATTGACTTCCTCAAAGACCCGCAGCGCTTCACCCGCCTGGGCGCCAAGTTGCCCAAAGGCGTGCTGCTCGTTGGGCCGCCGGGCACGGGCAAGACGCTCCTGGCGAAGGCGACGGCCGGCGAGGCCGGTGTGCCCTTCTTCTCCATCAGCGGCTCGGATTTTGTGGAAATGTTCGTGGGCGTGGGTGCGGCGCGCGTGCGCGATCTTTTCGAGCAAGCCAAACATCGCGCGCCGTGTATCGTCTTCATTGACGAGATTGACGCGATTGGGCAATCCCGCACCACGGTGGGCGCGCTCGGCTCCAACGACGAGCGCGAGCAAACGCTGAACCAGTTGTTGGCCGAAATGGATGGCTTTCAGACCAATCTCGGTGTCATGATCATGGCGGCGACGAACCGACCCGAAATTCTGGATCGGGCGCTGCTCCGTCCGGGGCGCTTCGACCGGCAGATACAGGTGGGCTTGCCGGCGGAATCCGGGCGGCGGCAAATCCTCGACATCCACACCCAAGGCGTGCAGCTAGGGCAGGATGTGGATTTGGGACGTATCGCGCAGATCACCGCCGGCTTTTCGGGCGCGGACCTGGCGAACATCGTCAACGAGGCCGCGCTTTTGGCGGTCCGCAGCGACCGCGAAGCGGTGACGATGGGCGACTTCGACCTCGCCATCGAGCGCGTGGTGGCCGGGTTGCAGCGCAAAATCACGCTCAAGCCCGAACTCAAGCGCCGCGTGGCCTATCACGAAGGCGGGCACGCGCTCGTGGCGCAGTTGCAACCGGATACCGATCCCGTGCATAAGGTCAGCATCATCCCCACGGCGAAGGGCGCGCTCGGCTACACGATGCAGATGCCGGAAGAGGACACCTATCTCATGAGCAAGCGCGAATTGGAAGAGCGCCTGGCGGTCATCCTGGGCGGGCGCGCGGCGGAATTGCTCATCTTCAACGACACGTCCACGGGCGCGGCGAACGATCTGGAGGTCGTCACCGCTTTGGCGCGGCGGATGGTGACGGAGTTCGGGATGACGGAGGCGCTTGGTCCGGTGCGCTACGCGATGGAGGCCGGGACGAGCTACCTGGGGCGCTTCGATGGTCTGCGGCAGGACATCAGCCCCGAAACGGCAACGTTGATTGACAAAGAAACGCGGCGCATCATCGAAGACGCCGAGCAGCGGGCGTTGACATTGTTGCAGCAGCACAGCGACGCTTTGCACGAGGTCGCCCGCATTTTGCAGGAGAAAGAAGTCATCAGCGGCGATGAAATCAAACATTTGGCGCAAAAGCCAGTGTAAATCAACCTGTTGCAAAGCCTGATTTTGGCGGTAGAATAGTAAGAACTAGGGCGAGGAGCGTCCGAGGTGATGCCGGGTAAGGTGCAGGAGCGCATAGGCTGGCTTGTGAATGTGAAACCTGGAAGCGGGAAGCCGCACTCTGCGATATTGCTGCTGAGGAGAAATTATGGGTGGGAGTGAACTCCCTTTACTTGAAGTCCAGAACCGACTTCACTATCACTTCGTACAACCCGACCTGTTGGAACTTGCGCTGACGCATCCTTCGTTTGCTCATGAGCATCCTGAAGCAGGCGGCGAGGAACACCACAACCAGCGTTTGGAATTTTTGGGCGATGCGGTCCTGGATTTTTTGGTTGCGGCCTGGCTGTACCGCACTTATCCAGATTTCTCCGAAGGCCCTTTGACACGCTTACGGGCGACGTTGGTTTGTACGCCGACCCTGGCTTCGCTCGCGCAGCGTCTGGGACTTGGCGAAGCCCTCCGCTTGGGGCGCGGGGAAGAAGAGAGCGGTGGAAACGCGCGTGCGGCAAACCTGTGTGACGCGCTGGAAGCTCTCGTCGGGGCGCTTTACCTGGATGGCGGCCTGGACATTGCCTGGCAACACCTTGAACCGTGGTTCGTGCAGGAAGTTCAGGCGATTCTCCGCGCCGGCGCCGACGTTGACGCCAAATCGCGTTTTCAGGAGTGGACGCAAGCCACCCTCGGCATTACACCCGCGTACCGGATCGTCGCCGAGAATGGTCCTGACCACGCGAAGACGTTCACGGCCCAGGTTGTGCTGAACGAGCAGGTGGTCGGCGAGGGGCAAGGTTCCAGCAAACGCCTGGCCGAGCAAGCCGCCGCCCAGGCCGCGTTGAACGCTTTGGTTTGATCGCTGGAAACTGGAAGCTGGATACTGGAAGCTGGATACTGGAAACTGGAAGCTGGAAGCTGGATACTGGAGAGTACTACTCGCAACTCTTAACTCTTAACTCTTAACTCTTAACTCTTTACTCTTTACCAATCACCAATCACTTGAGGACTAAACCGTATGATGCGTTTTGATCGTTTTACCGAGCGCGCCCAGGAAGCCGCCCAACGGGCCGTGGAACTGATGACGCGCTACGGTCACAGCCAGGTGGATGTGGAACACTTGCTGATGGCCTTGATCCAACAACAGCAAGGCACCGTGCCGGCGTTGCTGGTAGAAATGGGAGCTAATCCAGGGCAATTATCTGAAGCTCTTGATATGATTTTACGGCAGACATCCCGCCCCGGCATCTACGGCGCGGGCGGCGGACAGCAGATTTTCATCACCCCGCGCGTCAAGCGTGTGCTCGACCTCAGCCAGGAAGAAGTCACTAACCTCAAAGACGAGTACATCTCTACCGAGCACCTGTTCTTGGCGATTACGTTGGAGCGCAACACGGGTGTCGCGCGCTTGCTGGCGGATAATGGCATCACCCACGAGCGGACGCTGGAAGTGGTGCAGAAGATGCGCGGCGGGCAACGGCTCACCAATCCGCAGGCCGAGGCGCAGTTTCGCGTCTTGACGCGCTTTAGCCGCGACCTCACCCAGTCGGCGCGCGAGCAGAAGCTCGATCCCGTCATCGGGCGGGATGGCGAAATTCAGCGTGTCATCCAGATCCTCGTGCGCCGCACCAAGAACAACCCCGTGCTCATCGGCGAGCCAGGCGTGGGCAAGACGGCCATCGTCGAGGGGCTGGCGCAGAAGATCGCCAACGACGACGTCCCCGAAATCCTCAAAGGCAAGCGCCTGGTGCTGCTCGACCTGGGCGCGCTGGTCGCCGGGACGCGCTTCCGCGGCGAGTTTGAGGAGCGGCTGAAGGCCATCCTCGAAGAAGTGCAGCGCGCGGAGGGCGAGATTGTCCTCTTCATTGATGAGCTGCACACCGTCGTCGGCGCGGGGAACGCGCAGGGCGCGCTGGATGCCTCCAACATGATCAAGCCGGCCCTGGCGCGCGGTGAATTGCAGTGTATCGGCGCGACGACGCTGGACGAATATCGGCAGTATATTGAGAAAGATGGCGCGCTAGAACGGCGGTTTGCGCCGGTTTTCGTGGACGAGCCTTCGGTGGAAGACACCATTGCGATGTTGGGCGGCCTGCGTGACCGCTACGAAGCCCATCACAAAGTGCGCATCTCCGATGAAGCGGTGACGGCGGCGGCGCGGCTGGCGCATCGCTACGTCACCGACCGGCATCTTCCCGACAAGGCGATTGACATTATGGATGAAGCGGCGGCCCGTTTGCGGGTGGCGCTCTTCACCCTGCCGCCCGATCTGAAGCAGATGGAAGCCGAGATCAACCGGCTGCGCGTTGAAGAAGAGGCCGCCGGCAACATGCGCGATTATGAACGCGCGGCCGAGGTGAAGACCCAACGCCTGCGCCAGGAGCAGGACTTCGCCGCCAAGCGCGAGGAGTGGCTGGGCCGTCATCAGTTGGATGAATTGGTGGAGGCGGAGGATATTGCCGCCGTCGTTTCGGCGTGGACCGGCATCCCGGTCTACCAGGTCTTGGAGAAAGAAGCCGACAAGCTGCTGCGCATGGAAGAGGCCGTCCAGCAGCACATCATTGGGCAGGACGAAGCCATCAGCGCCATCGCCGACGCTATCCGCCGCGCGCGCGCCGGGTTGAAGGACCCGCGCCGGCCCATCGGCAGCTTTCTCTTTCTGGGCGCTTCCGGCGTCGGGAAGACCGAGACGGCGAAAGCCCTGGCGGGTTTCCTCTTCGACGACGAAGACGCGCTGCTGCGCATTGATATGAGCGAGTACCGCGAGTCGCACACCATCTCGCGGTTGTTCGGCGCGCCGCCGGGTTACGTGGGCTACGACCAGGGCGGACAATTGACCGAGGCCGTGCGGCGGCGTCCCTACCAGGTCGTGCTCTTCGACGAAATCGAGAAGGCGCACCCGGACGTGTGGAACGCGCTGCTGCAAATCCTCGACGAGGGCCGGCTGACCGATGGGCAGGGGCGGGTGGTTGATTTTCGCAACACGGTCGTCATTATGACCTCGAATATCGGAACCACTTATGGGAAGCGCGGCGGCGCTTTGGGTTTTGCGCGCGGCAACGATCAACAGGACGAAGAAGCGCGCCGCCGGACGCTCGCCGCCCTCAAAGAAACGTTCCGTCCGGAGTTCATCAACCGGGTGGATGAGATTGTCGTCTTTGCCAACCTCACGCTGGAAGATGTGACGCGCATCGTTGATTTGCAGCTAAAGGAAGTCCAGACGCGACTTGCCGATTACAATCTGCACGTTAAATTGACGCCGGAGGCCAAACGGTGGCTGGCGGAGCAAGGCTTCGATCCCCAGTTTGGCGCGCGTCCGCTGCGCCGGGTGATCCAACGGCACGTGGAAAGCCCGCTGAGCGTGCAGATTTTACGGGGTAATTTTGGCGTCGGCGCGCATATCCTCGTTGATGTGGGCGCTGAAGGTCTGGAATTTAGCGCGGAAGCCTCTCCCCTTGCCTCGGCTGCTGCGCCAGAGCCTGAGATGCAAGAGGTGGAATGCTGATTTTGATGATCGAAAAGGAGGTGATGCCCCTCGACATGATGTGACATGCAGGAAGACCCGGTTTTGTAGTACGTTTACTCACTCACTTTGCTTAACAAATCAGGAGGATTACGAATGCGTAAGAACGTTTTGGCTCTACTGTCTGTGCTCTTGGTTGCCAGTATGCTGCTGAGTGCCTGCGGCGGCGGCGGCGGCGGCAAGTTCAAGATTGGGTTGGTCACCGACGTTGGGCGGGTCAACGACCGCAGCTTTAACCAATCGGCATGGGAAGGCGTCGAGCAAGCCGGTAAGGCCCTCAATGCTGAGGTGAAATACATCGAGACGACCGACGCCAAAGACTACGAGAATAACATCAAGCAGTTTGCGGATGAAGGTTACGATGTCATCGTCACCGTTGGTTTCGCGCTGGGCGACGCCACCATCAAGATGGCGAAGCAATACCCGAAGGTCAATTTCATCGGCGTGGATCAATTCCAGGGCGAGACGCTTAAGAACCTGACCGGTTTGATCTTCCATGAAGATCAATCTGGCTATCTGGCCGGCGTGCTGGCCGCGTACTTGACGAAGAGCGGCACCATCGCTGCCGTTTTGGGCACGGACCTGGTGCCGCCGGTGGTAGCTTTCAACGAGGGCTACATCGCTGGCGCGAAGTCGGTCGATCCCAACATCAAGATCATCTCCACCTATCACCCCGGCGAGATCAGCCAGGCGTTCACCGATCCCGAATGGGGCGCGGCGACCGCGGCGCAGGCGATTGACCAGGGCGCGGATGTGGTCTTCGGCGCGGGTGGGATGACGGGTAACGGCGCTCTGGAAGAGACGGCGACGCACGCGGGTCTCTACTGCATCGGTGTGGATACCGATCAGTGGGAAACCGTGCCCGGCGCGCAGCCCTGCCTGGTCTCCAGCGCGATGAAGCTCATCACGCCGGGTGTTGTTGAGCTGGCGAAGCTGGCGAAAGACGGCAAATTCCCCGGCGGCAATTACTTTGGCGGTGCAGGGTTGGCTCCGTTCCATGACTTCGACAGTAAAATTCCTGCCGACGTCAAGAAGAACCTCGAGGCCATTGACAAGGGCCTCAAAGACGGCTCCATCAAGACCGGTTACGGTCAATAGAGTCGGGTTGTGTGGGGGAAGGTGTGCATAACACCTTCCCCTTTTGTTTTGTCGTGGAGGGAAATTTTGCCATCTCTTACCTCAATTGCTGAAGAATTTGATTTTGGTGGTGGCGTGCTCGACGTGCAACGCTACGGTTCGGGCAACGTGAACGATACTTTTCTGGTCACACTGGACTCCGGTTCTTATGGAAAGGCCATTCTCCAACGGGTCAATCAGCGAGTGTTTCGCCGCCCGGAGTTGATCATCCTCAACATGCGCGCTTTTATGGATCACATACGTGCCCACGCGGGAGGGTTTCCCCACCCGCCGGGGCGCAGATGGGAAACGCTCGACATTATTTCTACCAAAAACGGCATAGATTATTTTGTGGATATCGAGAAAGGTTTTTGGCGTGCGACAACCTTTGTCGAGGGGGCGCAAACGTATGATACGATTCAAAACCGTCGTCATGCCGGTGAAATCGGGTATGCGCTGGGCAGATTTCACAGTCTGATCAGCGATCTTCCCGTAGAAAAGCTGCACGATACCCTCGAAGGATTTCATATCACACCGCGCTATTTGGCGCATCACGATGAAGTGATTGCCAAAGACGGCTACAAATCGTCGCCTGACGTGCGCTATGGGCTGAATTTTGTTGCTCAACGCCGGGAATGGGCTTCTGTTTTAGAGGATGCGCTCGCGCGCCACGAATTAGTCATGCATCCGATCCACGGTGATCCCAAAGTCAACAACATTATGATTGACGATGCTACCGGGCAGGCCGTCAGCGTCGTTGATCTGGACACGGTCAAGCCCGGGCTGGTGCATTACGACATCGGCGATTGCCTGCGTTCGTGTTGCAACCCTCTGGGCGAAGAAACCTGCGCTCTCGACGAGGTGCGGTTTGAAACCGACTTGTGTCAGGCGATTTTGGTAGGCTATCTGGCCGAGGCGCGGCATTTTCTGACCGCCAAAGATTACGCCTACATCTATGACGCGGTGCGGTTGATCGCGTTCGAGCTAGGCTTACGGTTTTTCACCGACTACCTGGAAGGCAATGTGTACTTCAAAACGAGGGATGCGGAGCACAACCTGTGCCGCGCGCTGGTGCAATTCCGTTTGACGGAAAGCATCGAGGCGCAAGCCGGCGCGATCCAGGCGATTGTGGCTTCGCAGCGCACAGCAGTTAGCGATTAGCGGTCAGCTATCAGCGACGAAATTCATATCTGGTGAGCTGACCTGCTGTTGATGCTGATGGCTGACGGCTGATAACTGACAGCGATAGAGGAGGTGCAGTTTGGAACAGGCGAAGGATACAAAAAAGGTTTTTTCCTTTAAGACTGTTCTGCGGACAGTCCGTATGCCGCTATTGGCCATCGGCGCCGCCCTGTTGGCCGGCGCGCTGGTGATGCTCCTATCGGGCGACAATCCGCTGGTTGCCTATTGGGGGTTGTTGCGTGGGGCGGTAGGCAGTCTCTCGGCCCTCTCGCAAACGATTCGCAAGGCCACCCCGTTTATTTTGACCGGGCTTTCGGTGGCTTTCGCGTTCAAAGCGGGCCTGTTTAACATCGGCGCTTCTGGACAGTTTTTGATGGGCACGATCTTTTCGGTCGCCGTGGGGGTCAGCTTCGCGGGGCTCCCGATGGTGATTCACATGCCGCTGGCGCTGCTGGCCGGGATTCTCGGCGGCGCGCTGTGGGGCGCGCTTGCCGGCTGGCTGAAGGTCTGGAAAGGGGCGCACGAAGTCATCACGACGATCATGCTCAACTATATCGCCTCGCTGTTTGCCAGTTGGACGGTGTACGCCGGCGGCATCGCCGGGCAGAAGCCGGGGCCGCTTTCCGATCCGGTGGGGGCGGCGCGCGCGATTTCCCAGACGCGGGATGTGTTCGAGAGTGCGCGCATTCCGCAAATGCTGCCGGCCATTCTCGACCGGGTGCATTGGGGCATTATCCTGGCCCTGTTGATGGCAGTGCTGGCCTGGTGGGTGCTGTGGAAGACCACCCTGGGCTTCGAGATTCGCACGGTTGGTCAGAACCCGCACGCCGCGCATTACGCCGGTATCCGGGTGGGCCGCACCATGGCGTTGTCGATGGCGATTGCCGGCGGTCTGGCCGGTCTGGCCGGCGCGGTGGAGACGCTGGGCCTCAACTACAAGTTTGCGCCGGAGTTCACCGGCGGCGTCGGCTTCGAGGGCATCACCATCGCCTTGCTGGGGCAGACCCATCCGTTGGGCGTCGTCTTATCCTCGTTTTTGATGGGCGGGTTGAATGCCGGTTCGGCGAAGATGCAGTTCGACTCTGGCGTTGACAAGCAGATCATCCAGGTCGTGCAGGCGCTGGTGCTGGCGTTTGTGGCGGCGCCGGAGATCATCCGCACCCTGTTCCGGCTGCGCAAGCCAACGCCGGAAGAGGAACTGCAACAGGCGACAGCGGCGATGAGCTGGAGCGAGGAGTAGGAGGGCGCGATGAGCGACACAAAAAACAAAAACAATGGAAACGGCCTTTCTGTGTTAACGCGCCTGACCGCCCGCTGGAGTTGGATTGCCATCATCGTGCTCTTCACCCTGGCCGTGCTGGTGGATCGGACCGCATTGGGACAAACGTGGCTGCGGGTGCTCTTTGGGAAGAGCGCGCTCAACTTCGCGCTGCGGGCCGCTGTTCCACTGACGCTGGGCGCGTTGAGCGGCGTGATCTGTGAACGTTCGGGCATCATCAACATCGGCATCGAAGGAATGATGCTGGCCGGCGCGTTCGGCGCTTTTGTGGTGAAGGTGAAAACCGGCGCTTTTCCCCTGCCGCTGAGTCTTTTCCTGGCGACGGTGACGGCGCTGCTGGTCGGCGGCGCTATGGCCTACATTCACGCTCTGTTGAGCATCCGTTACAAAGTGAACCAGATCATCAGCGGCACGGTCATCATCACCCTGGCGACCGGACTGACGACGTACTTCTTCAACCCCGATTGGATTAGCAAAGGCAAGTTCGGCAACATTTCGATTCCGCTGCTTGCCAAAATCCCCGTCCTGGGTGAAGTGCTCTTCTCGAATGGACTGATTACGTATCTGGCGTTGATCTTCGTGATCCTGCTGCAAGTGTTGTTATTCCACAGCAAATGGGGACTGCGCACGCGGGCCATCGGCGAACATCCGCGCGCGGCCGACACGGTGGGCATCAACGTCAACAAAATGCGCTATTACAACACGATTGTCGGTGGGATGCTGGCCGGGCTAGGCGGCGCTTTCCTGGTGCTGGAAGCCGTGGGCCAGTTCAAGGAAGGGATGACCGCCGGACGCGGCTTTATCTCGCTGGCGGCGATGATCTTTGGCAACTGGACGCCGGTGGGATCGTTCGGCGCGGCGCTGCTCTTTGGTTATACCCAGGCCCTACAAAATGAGCTGCTGCTAGCCGGCGTCACCACCGTTCCCCGGCATTTCATCAGTATGCTGCCCTACGTGGTGACGATTGTGGCCGTGACCGGCTTTGTCGGACGCACGCGCCCGCCGGCCGCCGAGGGGCAGGTCTATGAATCGGAGTAAAGCCATGGACACAGACGTTGTTCTTGAAGCACGGAATATCACCAAACAGTTTCCCGGCGTGTTGGCGAACGATCACGTCAGCTTTCAACTGCACCGCGGCGAGATCCTGGCCTTACTCGGCGAGAATGGCGCCGGCAAGAGCACGCTGATGAATATCATCTACGGGCTGTATCACCAGGATGAAGGCGAGGTGCTCATCCAGGGCGAACCATTCGTGGCTGCCAGCCCGCGCGATGCGATTGTGCGCGGCGTGGGGATGGTGCATCAGCACTTCCAACTCGTCGAGCCGATGACGGTGACGGAAAATATCATCCTGGGGTCGGAAGTGATGCGCGATAAAGTCTTCCTCGACATCACCCGCGCGCGCATTCAGGTGGACGATCTTTCGCGCCGCTACGGTCTGGAAGTTGACCCGGATGGCATCATCGAAGATTTGCCTGTCGGCGTTCAACAGCGCGTGGAAATCATCAAGGCGCTGTACCGCGAGGCGCAAATCCTGATCCTGGATGAGCCGACGGCGGTGCTCACGCCGCAGGAAATCGAAGACCTGTTCCGCGTCATGCGGCAGTTGGTGGCGCAGGGGCACTCGATCATCTTCATCACACACAAACTGAAGGAGGTGTTGGCGGTGGCGCATCGTATCGTCGTGATGCGCGCCGGGAAGGTGGTGGGCGAGGCGCTGCCCGCCTCTTCCACCCAGGGATCGCTGGCTTCGATGATGGTGGGGCGCGAGGTCATCCTCAAAGTCCCCAAAGAACCGGCCAACCCCGGCGACGTGGTGCTGGATGTGCAAAACCTGCGCGTGCGCGACGAGCGCGGCGCGCAGGCCGTCAAGGCGCTGACGTTCCAGGTGCGCGCGGGAGAAATCCTCGGTGTGGCGGGTGTGCAGGGCAACGGTCAGACGGAGCTGGTGGAAGCCGTCACCGGCCTGCGCCTGGCGGAGGAAGGGCGTATGACCCTGAAAGGCCATGACGTATCCCGCGGGCACCCCCGGCACTTTACCGAGCGCGGATCGGCGCACATCCCCGAAAACCGCCACCGTTATGGCATGGTCGAACCCTATCCGGTCAGCGAGAATCTGGTGCTGAACCGCTACTACGCGCCGCCGTTTGCGCGCGGCTGGGTGCGCGATTACCCGGCGATTGACAAGAATGCCACGCGCCTGGTTGAATTGTTCGACGTGCGCACGGCGAGCATTGAGACGCCGGGCGGCAATCTCTCCGGCGGCAACCAGCAGAAGATGGTCGTGGCGCGCGAGCTAGGGCGCGAGATCGCGTTACTCGTCGCGGCGCAGCCCACGCGCGGTGTAGACGTAGGCTCCATTGAGTTCATCCACGGTCAGATCGTGAAGCAGCGCGACGCCGGCGTGGCCGTGTTGCTGGTCTCTTCGGAGTTGGACGAGATCATGGCGTTGGCGGATCGCATCATCGTGATGTATAAAGGCGAGATCATCGGCGAGGTGAACGCGGCGACCGCCACCCGCGAGCAGTTGGGCTTGCTGATGGCTGGTGTGCGACCAGAGTAGCTTTATAGACCTGTCAGGTCTGGAGAAAAGGTGCAACAATCCGAGGCGGGGTGGTTCTCACGAATCACCCCGTTTTCTTGTTTCGACGCGTTGTTGTACGCGGGACTTTTATAGTCTTCCCTTCATGATGGATGTGGTGTATAATACAAGAAATACATCCATATTATTGAGGTGGATAAAAAGATGAGCGAAGATGTGCGCCGTATTAATGTGATTTTTCCTCGCCAGTTGCTCGCCGAGTTGGATGCGTTGGTCCCTTCTGGCAAACGCAGTGAAGTCGTTGTTGAAGCTACGGCGTCGTACCTGGCGCGTCTCAAAGTCCTGGCCGCATTGCGCGAGACCGCCGGCGTCTGGGAATCCGCCGATCATCCCGATTTGATCACGCCTGAGGAGGTGAACGGCTGGTTGGAACAGTTACGTTCGACCTGGCGGCGCGTACCTCTCTTTGCGGAGTAGGTGATGACTGATTACCTGCTGGACTCCAACGTCCTCATTCAACACCTGCGTGGTCATCAGCCTACCACGGCCTTGCTGTCGCGCCTGGCCCTGGAAGGGCAGTTGGGCGTTGCCGCCATCTCGCGCACAGAGGTTTTGGCTGGGATGCGCGAACGCGAACGTGGGGCTACGTTGCGCTTTCTCAATGCGCTGGCCTGTTACGCCGTGGACAGGCCCGTCGCCGATCTGGCCGGTGAATGGCTGCGACGTTATCGTCAACAGGGTGTGACCCTGGACATCGCCGATGCGCTCATTGCTGCGGTTGCGCGCCATTACGATTTGACTTTGCTGACTTACAACCCCCGCCATTTCCCTATGCCAGAGTTGAGGCGGTATCACGAGATGCCAGACTTGTTCGTATCCTATCAAGGTGGCAGTGGATAGAGATAGTGCATGATGACAACAACTTCACCAGATACCTGGCCCCCTGATTTTGTCAAGCGTATGCGCGCCTGGTTGGGTGCAGATGCGGATGCGTTCTTTACCGCGCTGGCAAAGCGCGATGTAGGATTGCGGCTCAATCCCGCGCGCGGCACGCCGGACGACCTGCGCGCGCGCATCCCATGGGAGACGCAGCCGATTCCCTGGTGTCCGGAGGGCATGTGGTTGCAAGAGGAAGCGCAGGCCGGCGCGCATCTCTATCACACCCTCGGCGTCTATTACATGCAAGACCCTAGCGCGATGGCCGCCGGCGTCCTGCTCAATCCTTATCCCGGCGAATGGGTGCTCGATCTCGCCGCTGCGCCTGGCGGCAAGACGACGCATATCGCCGCGCGGATGCGGGGTGAAGGCGACCGTGCAGACACGGGCGTCCTCGTCGCCAACGAAGTCGTCCGCCGCCGCGCGACGGTGCTGGCGATGAACGTGGAGCGGATGGGCGTCGCCAACGCGCTGGTCATCAACGAGACGCCGGAGCGGCTGGCAGCGCGCTGGCCTAGCCTCTTCGACGCGGTGCTGGTGGATGCGCCGTGCTCTGGCGAGGGCACCTTTTCCCGCGATTCGCAGGCCATCCGCGATTGGAGCCTGGACACGGTGTTCGGCAACGCGCGCCGCCAGAAGCAAATCCTCGACCAGACCGCGCCGTTGGTGCGGCGCGGTGGGCGGCTGCTGTATGGGACATGTACCTTCGCGCCGGAGGAGAACGAAGGCGTCATCGCCGATTTCCTGACGCGCCATCCTGACTTTGACATCGCGGATTTGCCACAGGTTCCGGGCCTGCATCCGGGACGTCCCGAATGGGTGGGCGCGCCGGATGATCTGCGGCGCGCCGGGCGTTTCTGGCCGCACACCGGGCCGGGACACGGCCACTTCTACGCGCTGCTCCATCGCCAGGGTGAACCGCCCAACGACCTCCCGGAACGCTGGACGGGTAGCCTCGTTCCCGGTCGCGTATGGAATCTCTACCAAAAAACCATTGGCGAGACGTTGACCGCGCCGGTTTCTGCTGAAGGACTGCTGCTGACCAAAACTGACGACCTTTACATCACCCCGCTGGACCCCAAACTATGGGAGGGCTTGCACGTGCTGCGCCCCGGCTGGTGGGTGGCCTCGCTGCGGCACAACAAAGTCTGGCCCGATCACGCCCTGGCGACGGCGTTGCGCCCGGAGGACGTGCGGAATGTCGTTGATCTGGCGCTGGATGATCCGCGTTTGGAGAACTATCTGCGGGGCGGCTTTTGGCCTGATGATGGGGTGGGCGACTACGTTTTGGTCACCGTCGCGGGTTTTCCGGTGGGCTGGGCCAAGCGCGGCGATGGACGCTTGCGCAGCCGTTATCCCGTCCACCTACGCGGTTAGAATTTGCTTAAAAACGGGTGTAGTGGCACAATTGACTTGAATGAGAGCGGCTTGAAGGAAAGCAGCGCATGACAGACAATTCGACGATGTTCTACACCTCAAGCATCTATATTCCTGAAGACCGCCGCCAGGCCATCGCGCGTGGAGAAACGTTGCCTGACCGGACGTCGGGCGCAGCCTTGTTTGCGGACATCTCCGGTTTTACGCCGTTGACCGAAGCCCTCACCCGTATCTACGGCCCCAAGCGTGGGGCAGAAGAACTTACCCGCCAACTCAACCGCGTGTATAACGCTCTGATTGCCGAGGTGGATCGCCATAAGGGCAGCGTGATCGGCTTTGCCGGTGATGCCATTACGTGCTGGTTTACCGAGGATGACGGCGTCTCCGGTCTGGCGACGTTGCGCGCTGCCGGCTGCGCCTTCGCCATGCAGGCTGCGATGCAGGCGTTCAAAAGCGTGATGCTCCCTGCCGGGGAAACTGTCTCGCTGGCGATGAAAACGTCTATTGCCACCGGCGCGGCGCGGCGCTTCCTCGTCGGCGACCCTGACATTCAATTGATTGACGCGCTCGCGGGCGAGACGTTGGCGCGTATGGCCGCCGCCGAACATTATGCCGGGCGCGGTGAGGTCCTCGTGGATGTCCACACCGCGATGGTTTTGGGGAACAGGGTGCGCATCCGGGAGTGGCGGCCTCCCGTTACAGAAGAGGATGCAACCGAGGAATGTTTTGCGGTCATTGAGTGTGTGGATGGGGCACTGGACGACGCGACGGCTTTCGACGCGCCACCGCCGCCGCTGTTGCCTCCGGCTATTGTCCGACCCTGGCTGCTCCCGCCGGTCTACGCGAGCCTGCAAGAAGGCGTGGGGGAAGCCCTCGAAATGCGCCGCGGTGTGGTGGCGATTTTCCTCTGCTTCCAGGGCATTGATTACGACCACGACGAGCAGGCCGGTGACAAGCTGGATCGTTACATCCGTTGGGTGCAAGGCGTGATGCGCCAGTACGATGGCGCGTTGCTGCAACTCATCATCGGCGACAAGGGCAACTACCTCTACGGCGCTTTTGGCGCGCCGATTGCCCACGAGAACGATCCCCAACGCGCCGTAAGCGCGGCGTTGGAACTGCTCAGCCCGCCCGCCGCTCTCGAATTCGTCGGGCCGATCCAGATTGGCGTGGGGCAGGGGACGATGCGTACCGGCGCTTACGGCGGCGTCACCCGCTGCACCTACGGCGTCATCGGCGACGCGGTTAACCTGTCGGCGCGCCTGATGCAGAACGCCGCGCCTGGCCAGGCTTTGGTCGCCAAACACGTGCAAGAAGCGGCCGCGCAAGACTTCCGTTGGGAAGTGCTACCGCCGATCACCGTCAAAGGCAAAGCGCAGCCGGTGCCGGTGGCGCGCCCGATTCGCAAAGCGCAGCGCGCGCGCGTCGCCACGCACAACGGCGCACTGGTAGGCCGTGAGACGGAGTTGGCGGAACTGCGCGCGGCGCTGCAGCCGATTTTTGCGGGGCGCTTCGGCGGCATAGCGTATGTGTACGGTGAGGCCGGGGTGGGTAAGAGCCACCTTATTTTCGAGCTGCGCGTCCGTTTGATGCAGAACAACAGTTTCTCGTGGTTTACCTGTCCCGCCGAACCCATCCTGCGGCAATCGCTCAATCCGTTCAAGTACTTCCTGCGGCAATACTTCAGCCAAAACACCGAAAACTCCGAGGAAACCAACAAGGTCAACTTCAGAGAGGTGCTCCAGGGCCTTTTCAGCGGTCTTGAGCAGTCCAGTTTGCCCGGAGCGGCTGCGCTGGCAGCGGAATTGAAGCGCACGCAATCTGTATTGGGCGCGTTGGTGGATTTGCGCTGGGCGGATTCCCTCTACGAGCAATTGGAACCGGAACTGCGCTTCAGAAATACCCTCACAGCTTTCAAAACGTTGCTCCAGGCGGAGAGTTTGCGGCAGCCGGTGATTTTGCACGTTGAGGACGCTAACTGGCTGGATGATGATTCGCAAGAACTGCTTGGCGCCCTCACGCACAACGTCGCTGATTACCCGTTTGTCCTGTTGCTCAGTGGGCGCTACCGCGACGACGGCAGCCGCTTTCGCATTCAAGCGCCTTCCGCTATTCCTGAACATGCTATCAATTTGAATGTCCTATCGGCGGAAGACATCCATACGCTGGTAGCGCAGATGTTGGGCGCCGAGATTTCGCCGGCGCTTGCGGCGTTCATCGCCGAAAAGACAGAAGGCAACCCGCTCTTCGCCGAGCAACTGGCGCTGGACCTGCGCGAGCGCGAACTTATCCAGCAGCGCGATGGCGTGTGGGCCATCGTCAGCCGCGAAGTTGACACGATTCCCGCCACGATCAACGCGGTGCTCATTGCCCGTCTTGACCGGCTGGCGGCGCAAGTCAAGGCCGTGGTGCAGACTGCCGCCGTCCTGGGGCGTGAATTCGAGATCCAAATTCTGTCGCGGATGCTGCGCGACGATGCCGATTTGCCTTACAAGATGCAGCGGGCCGAAGAGGAGCTGATCTGGCAGGCGATATCGGCGATGCACTACATCTTCCGCCACACGATGATGCGCGACGCCGCCTATGATATGCAGCTCCAGGCCCGGTTGCGCGACTTGCACGCGCTGGCAGCGCAGGCGATGGCGCAGGTTTATACTGCCGAGTTGGAACCGCATTATGCCGATCTGGCCTATCACTACGGTAAAGCCGAAAATGTCCAGCAAGAATTTCATTATGCGAAGCTGGCCGGCGAGTATGCCGCGTCGCGCTATGCCAACCAGGAAGCCATCGAACATTACCATCAGGCGCTGCGCAGCCTGTCTTACCTTGACTCCGCTGAGAGTTTGGCGCAGCGTCAGGATATATTCACAATGCTCGCTAAATTGCAGATCACCATCGGGCAATACGAGCAAGCGCACGAACACCTCGAAAAGGCTCTGGCTCTCTCTGCTCAACGGGAGGATGGCAAAGGACAAGTTCACGCGTGTCGGTGGATGGCGCAGATGCACGAATTGCAGGGCGAATACGACGAGGCTCTGGAATGGGTGCAGAAGGGGTTAGGCATCTTGCACAACCAGCGCACCCCCGATGCCGCCGAACTCCGCCTGATTGCCGGTTTGATTCACACCCGGCGCGGCAATTACGACGAGGCAACGCAGCAATTCCGGGACGCTCTGCAGATTGCGCAATATCTTGACGACACTGCGGTCCGCGCCCGCGCCCACAACGGTCTGGGGGTGATTCGTCTGCGGGATGACATCGCTGCGGCTATTGACCACTTCCAACAAGCCTTCACATTGTACGAGCGCGCCGGGGACATTTCGGGACAGGCGAAATCCCATAACCTCATCGCCAACGCCTACATCGAAACCGGACAATGGCGTGAAGCGGATTACCATTATCGCCAGGCGCGGGAGATTTTTGAGAAAATCGGCGACGTGTACAACGGCGCGTTTAGCGACAACAACCTCGGCGAGATCGCGCTCTATCAGGGCCGGTTGGACGAGGCTCTGACGTTCTACCGCCAGGCCCTGCGAGCGTTGGAGCAGATCGGCGGTTCGACTTATGTTTTGGGCGTTCTGCGCATGAACCTGGGGCACGTGTTTGTCCGCCGGGGGGAAATTGACAAAGCTTTCCAGGAACTCCAGACGGCGCAAGAGCGTTTCGAACAGGCCCAGGCGCGGGATTTTTTGCCGGAGTTACATCGCCATTATGCGGAAGCATATCTTGCCGTGGATGATCTGGACGATGCCGAGCAGCAGGCCGGCCATGCGCTGGTCCTCAGCCGCGAGTTGGAACAGCGCAGCGAGGAGGGCTACGGCCTGCGGGTTCTGGGCCGTATTCTGAACGCGCAGGGACATTCTGCGGACGCGGAAACGTATCTGAAGCAAAGTCTGGACATTCTTGAGGATATGGGCGATAATTATCAAAAGGCGCAGACCCAACTTTCGCTGGCGCGACTCTACACGCAGCAAAACAACTTCCTCAAGGCCAAAAACGCGCTTGAACAGTGCATACCGGTTTTCGAACGCTTAGGGGCGGCGCGTGACTTGGAAGCTGCGCGCGCCTTGTTCGCGACGTTGTAACACACGCCTACGTTACTTCTTCACGACGCCACGAGAACGAAAGTTCGGGCCGTCAACATATTGACTGGCTTCCAGCAGCTTTTCGTCATCTTACTCTGCATCCTATAACCTTCAACCTGTAACCTTCAACCTTCAACTCTGTTTCATTAAGGAGGGCGCAATGAACGGCAGACGTTTGAACCCCAAGTGGTCTGTGGTGGTGTTGAGTGTGGTGGTGAGTGTAGGGTTACTCTGGCTGTTGTTGGCGACGTTAAAGGGCACGCCAGCCGCGCGCGCCATCGCCGCCCCGGATGCTCCGCTGGCTCCCATCCGCACCGGTGTTGTCCCTGAACCGAATTCGCATTATGCGCCGCGCAATGCTCCCGTCACCATCAACTTCGATGAAGCCATTGACGTGGAGACGGTAAACGTGAATACCTTTGCAGTGTTCGGTAGTCAAAGTCCCCGCGTCACCGGCGCTTACAGCCTTAGCAATCTCTTACGTTCCGTCACCCTGCATCCGGCGCGCCTCTACTTCCCCGGCGAACTCATCCACGCCAGCGTCACCACCGGTATGCAGAATATCACCGGCGAACAGGTCATCTCCTCGACCGTGTGGCAGTTCCGCGCGGCGGTGGAGGGCGGGTATGGTTTTTTTGCGGCGGGTATGCTGGTGTCGCCCACGCTGGCTCACGATACGGCGCTGGGCGATCTGGACAACGACGGCGACCTCGACGTGCTGCTCATCAACAGCTCGCCGGACAGTCTGCTCGTGAGGAATGACGGCGGCAGCAGCCTGATGCCGTATCAAAGCCTTAGCCTCATCTCTGGCAGCGCGACGGCCGGCGCGCTAGGCGATCTCGATGGCGATGGGGCATTGGATGCCCTAATCGCTAAAACCGAAGGCGCTGAAGTCTGGCTCAACCTCGGCAACGGCGTGTTGACGCCCACGCAGGATTTCGGCGGTTACTACGGCTACGACGTGGCCCTCGGCGATGTGGACGGCGACGCTGACCTGGATGCCCTGATCGTTTATAGCTTTGGGGCGCAGGTGTGGTTCAATCAAGGCGGGCGACAGGGCGGGGCAGCCGGGACATTTGTGGATGGCCTGCTATTTTCCGGCTCTATGGCTCCCACCGCCGCAGCGCTGGGTGACGTGGATAACGACGGCGACCTTGACGCCTTCATCGTGTTAGCCAGCGGCCCCGGCGATGAGGTCTGGCTCAACGACGGCTTGGGCGATTTTAGTCTCACCGCGCAGGCGTTGGACTTTATGGATAGCCAGGATGTGGCTTTGGGCGACCTGGACGGCGACGGCGACCTGGATGCCTTCGTTGTCAACGACGTCAATTATGGGAACACAGTCTGGATCAACCAGGGCGGCGCGCAGATGGGCACGCCGGGCTGGTTCAGCGACAGCGGCCAAAGCCTGGGCTACGCCGACAGCTACGCCGTCGCGCTGGGCGACGTGGACGGCGATGGCGACCTCGACGCGGTTGTTGCCAACGGCGGCGCGAGCCAGAGCGCCGATGTGGTCTACTTCAACAATGGCGCCGGTTACTTTACCACCGAGCGTTGGCTCGACGATATGCTGACCGGATATGGCGTCGCGCTTGGCGATATGGACAACGACGGCGACCTGGATGTGTTTGTTGCCAATGTCGGCGCGCCGGCGCAGGTTTGGCGTAACAGCCCGCCAACGTGCTTCGCGCAGCTTGCCAGCGATCCCGGCGTCACCTATGCCAGCCTCAACGCTGATGCGATTCAGCAGGCGGTAGATGCTGCGCTTAGCGATGACGTCGTCAAGATTGCCGGGACGTGCGTCGGCGTATCGCAACGCGGCGGAACGTGGCAGACGGTCTACATCGTTAAACCGGTGACTTTGCGCGGCGGGTATGCGCCCGGCGCATGGGATACGCCCGATCCGACCATGGGCGCCTTCCTGGACGCGCAGAACGGCGGGCGCGTGGTCGCCATCACAACGCCGGTTGCGGTGACGCTGGAAAACCTCGACATCGCCAACGGCGACGCCACGGGTTTGGGCGGCGGCCCCTATGCCTACGATGGCGCGGGCGGCGGCATCTACGTCGTCAGCGCGACCGTCACGCTGCGGAATAATCGCATCCACAACAACGTCGCCGGACGCAATGCCCGGAGCGCTGGCGGCGGCGTATACCTCTACGACAGCCAGGCGACGCTGGAACACAATGAAATTTCCTGGAACACCGCCGGGATGAGTACGACGATGGGCGTCAGCGGCGAGGGCGGCGGTCTGGCGTTCAGCGCCAGCGACGTGACGTTGATCCGCAACAACATCAAAGATAACTATGCCAGCAGCGCCGGCTCTGGCCTGGGCGGCGGCATTTATGTCGAAGATGGCACTTTGAGCGGCGACGGCAACCTGCTGAGCGACAATATCGCCAGCTCCGATGCGCAGGGGTGGGGCGGTGGAATTCTCGCCGGTTCTGGCAGTTCCTCTATGCTGGTCAATACTGTGCTAAAGGGTAATACCAGCGGCTCAACCGGCTATTCTCACGGTGCGGCGCTGTTACTCGAAGGCGCCACGGCTGACCTGGCGCACACAACATTCGTCAACAACTACGGCGGCGACGGCAGCGGCGTCTATGCCTATGGCGGCTCCACCATCAACCTGACCAACACGGTGATGAGCGACCACACCACCGCAATCACGGTTGCGGTAGACAGCGCCGCAACCGTGGTGGGTGTCCTGTGGCACAACGTCGTCGTCCCCACCAACGGCGATGGCGCCATCAACGTGAGCCATATCATCACCGGCGACCCTGCTTTTGCCTACGATGGCTATCACCTTGAGTCCACCAGCGCGGCGATCAACCAGGGGGTAGACGCCGGCGTGTTGCACGATCTTGACAACGAATCTCGTCCTAATGACCTGATCCCTGACCTGGGCGCAGACGAGTATTATCCCCGCTGTTGGGCGCAAGCCGTCGGCGCTGTGACCGTGACTCATGCCAGTTTCGGCGCTCAGGCGGTGCAGGCGGCGGTCAACGACACGGCTCCTGGCGATCTGGTGAAGTTGGCCGGGAATTGTGTTGGGGTCAGCTATCAGGATTTCTCATATCAGACCGCCTACATCACCCACCCCTTAACAGTGCGTGGCGGGTACACGCCGACTGACTGGAGCGTTTCCAGCCCATTCAGCTATCCGACCCTGCTGGATGCTAACGCCGGCGGGCGCGTCGTCAATGTGGAAAGCGTCCCCGCGACGCTGGAAAATGTGTGTCTGCGGGGCGGGTACATTCTCGGACACGGCGGCGGCATCCGCGCCAATCAAGGGATTACCCTGGTCAACGTCCAGGTGGAACAAAGCCAGGCCCAAGATGGCGGGCGCGGCGGCGGCGTGTGGGTGCTCGGCGATGCGACCATGACCAACGTGGCACTCCGCGGGAACATCAGCTCGTGGGACGGCGGCGGGGGATACGTCAGCGGCACATTGACCATTGCCGGCTGCGATATCTCCGGCAATACTGCCGCATGGTACGGCGGCGGCCTAGCCGTGCAGGGTTCCCTGGTGCTGAACGATTGCCAGATCGCCGGGAACTCTGCCTCGGATGGCGGCGGCCTCTATCTGAGCGATGGCGGCGGCATGATGACGTTTGCCCGTGTGCTCGATAACGCTGCCAGCGGTGGGCGCGGCGGCGGCGTCTATGCCCGCCAGGGTCTCGACGTGTCTCGCAGCCGCTTTATCAACAACAGCGCCAGCATAGACGGCGGCGGCGTCTACCTGGAAGGGAACGGCTATCCTGGCCGCTTCGTGAACACGATCTTCAGTCGCAACTATGCGACGGACGATGGTTCGGCGCTCTACTTGCTTGAACTTGACCCGACCAGCCGCGCTGACCTGATCCACCTCACCATTGCTGATCCTATGTTGCGGGCGAACTCGGCCATTTACGTGCCGACCGGCACAGTCTACATCACCAACACCATTTTCGCCAATCACAATATCGAGTTGTTAGTGTTGGGGGCGGCGAGTGTTTTTGAGGATTACAACTTGTTCGACGCTGATCCGCTCTTTGGCGGTACTGTCAACGGCGGCGGGCACAGCCTCGTCGGCGATCCGCGCTTTGTGGACGCGGGGATGGATGATTTTCACCTGCGCGCCGGTTCTGCCGCGATTGATGCGGGGGTGGATGCCGGCATCGCCGAAGATTTCGACCTGCTGCCGCGTCCGAGCGGCCCCCGGCCCGACATCGGCGCACACGAAGCGCAATTTGCGAGCGGCGTCAACACGTTCGACGATGATACCATCGTCAACGGCAACTGCACGCTGCGCGAGGCCATCATCGCCGCCAACACGGACGCGCCGGCGGATGCGTGTCCGGCCGGCAGCGGCGCGGATACGATCCTGCTGGCGGAAGGCGTCTACCCACTGAGCATCTCCGGCGCTATGGAAGATGACGCGCGGACCGGCGATCTGGATGTGCATGGCGATCTTACCATCCTCGGCGCGGGGCCGGGATTGACGTTCATTCACGCCGGCGGGCTGGATCGCGTGTTGGAAGTGTTCGGCGCGCGCGTCGTCATCTCCGGCGTCACGCTGCTCGGCGGCGACAATGTGGGTGACGGTGGTGGTATCCAATCGAACGGTGGTGCGGATATCGAGTTGATCAACGTCCATATCCGCAGTAATCAGGTTAGCAATGACGGCGGCGGATTACACGTTACCGGATTGTTGACATTGCGCGACAGCGCGGTGTACAGCAACACGGCGCTCGGTCACGGCGGCGGGATGCTGGTGAATGGGGCGACCACAGTCACGGTGTTCAACACGACGTTTTACGGCAATCAGGCCACCAGCGACAAACCGGGCGGCGCTATTTACGTCGGCCCGGATGGGAATGTCACATTGGTTGACAGCGAAGTCTATGCTAACAACGCCGGCGGCGCGTATGGCGGCGGTCTCTTCAACCGGGGCGCGATGACTATCACCGGCAGCCGCATCCACCATAACAACGCCGGGCCGGGCGGCGGCGGGATTGCGGCAGACGCCGGTACACTCTACATCGAGACGACGGAGATTTACAGCAATACGACGCCTCACAATGGCGGCGGCGTTCTCAATACGGGCAGCAGCGTGTTGACGCTCGCATCTAGCGCGCTGTATGGCAATCATGCCGACAACTTCGGCGGCGGGCTGCACAATGACAGTATCGCTGCGGTCAGCGACACGCCCATCTATCGAAACACGGCAGCGTGGTCCGGCGGCGGGGTCTATAACCTGGGAGACAATGCCAACCTCAGCTTGATCCGCAGCAACCTGGTCAACAACACCGCGCAGAGCGGTGGCGGTCTGTACAACTACGCATCTGCCAGCTTGACCGACCTGACGATGCTCGGCAATCATGCCATCACCGGCGGTCTCGGCGATGCCGGGATGGGCGGCGGCGTGCGCAACTTCGCGCCCGGCGCCATCACTCTGACGCTCGTCACATTTAGCCAGAACGACGCGGCGGGTGACGGTGGCGGCCTTGCCAACGCTGTGGGCGGGACGGCGTTCCTGGAAGATACTATGTTCTACTCCAATACGGCGACAGCGCACGGCGGCGGCGTGTATTACGAAAGTCCCGCGACGCTGGCGCCGACCGGCTATTTCACCGTCAGCCACAACAGCGCCAACCTGGGCGGCGGTGTCTATATCTTCGACGGTGATTTTGTGTTCAGCCAGGGCCTCATCTACAGCAACACGGCGACGGCTGATGGCGGCGGCATCTACGCCGAGCACGGGCGTGTGCGGATGACCGGCGGCGTGATTCGTGAGAACGCCGCGCTCAGTGGCAGTGGAGGCGGCGTCGCGGTCAGCCAGCCCACCGCAGCCTTTATCCAGACCGACGGTCTGCTTCTCGCCAACACGGCGGCGAACGGCGGCGGCGTTTTCGTCAGCGATGGGCAGGCGTGGTTGTATGGCGGCAGCATCCGCGACAATATGGCGGCCAACAACGGCGGCGGCCTGCTGGTCAACCGGCAGACGATCCTTGATGGCGGCAGCATCTTCAGCAACACCGCTGCCTACGGCGGCGGTGTCTACGTGGGCAGCGCGGGCGTGTTCACGCAGACCGGTGTGAGCTACGTCGTCAACAATATCGCTACCCAGGCTGGCGGCGGTGTTTACGCCGAGGGCGGCGTCACCGTCCTGGAAGGTGGACAAGTGGCGATGAACACTGCCCCTTATGGGGGTGGCTTATATGTGAACTACGGCGCCGCCACACTGCGCGGGACGGCCAGGATTAACAACAATACGGCGTTGAACAATGGCGGTGGGGTCTACGTGCTGGCGTCCGGCGCGATGTTTGCGCAGATGGGAACCAGCCAGATCGCGCACAACCGCGCCCCGAATACGGGGAGTTTCGGCGGCGGCGTCTACGTGGATCAGGGACATGCCTTGTTGATCGGCGGGACGGTGTTCAGCAACACCAGCAGCTACGGCGGCGGCGTCCACGTCAGCCAGGGGCAGGCGATTCTGGCCGGCGGCGTCATCGCCGAGAACGCGGCGCAGGATGGCGGCGGCGTCCATGTCAACTATGGCACCAGCGTCTTCACGCAAACTGAGGGCTTGATTGCGAATAACCGGGCGACGCGGCATGGCGGCGGTATTTTCGTAGCCTCCGGGCAGATTGCCATCGGCGGCGGGCAGGTGTCCAACAACGCGGCGGCCAACAACGGCGGCGGTGTGTATGTGCAGTTCGGCGGCGTCACGCTGTACGACGGCGCCATTGTCAGCAATACAGCGACGAATGGCGGCGGCGTGTACGTTGATCTGAGTCTGGCGCTCTGGCGGCAGCTTGGCGGGACAATCGCCGCCAATACGGCGACATCGTTGGGCGGCGGGGTGTTGCTCAACTGGGCGCCCGGCGAGATGACCGGCGGCGCGGTGTTGAATAATCACGCGCTTTCCGGCGGCGGTGTCTACATTGGTGGTAACAGCAGTGTATTCACGCAAACTGGCGGGATTTTGCGGGCCAACACCGCCGACAACGGCGGTGGCCTCTACGTGAACCAGGGGCGGGCGACGCTATTGCGGACTGTGCTGTATGCCAATAGTGCGCTCAATGGCGGCGGCATCTACAATAACAACAACCTCGAATTGGTCAACGTCACCCTCAGCGGCAACACGGCGACGCAAAATGGCGGCGGTGTCTACAACAGCGGCGCGGTCAAGGCGACGAACGTGACGCTCGCGCACAATCAGGCAACCACCGGCGGCGGTGTCCGCAATACGAACCGCGTCTCCGTCCATAATGCTATCATCGCCAACAACAACGGCGGTGATTGCAACGGCGCGCTCATTTCCGAAGGTTACAACCTGAGCAGCGATGCCTCGTGTGGTCTGGATGGCGCCGGCGACCTGATCAACACCAATCCTCTGCTCGGTCTCCTCCTCGATAATGGCGGGAATACCTTGACGCACGCGCTGTTGCCGGGCAGCCCGGCGCTCAACGCGGCGACCTGCGTCAATGCGCCGGCTACTGATCAGCGCGGCTTCCCGCGCCCCGATGCCGGCAGTGGGCGCTGCGACATTGGCGCGTTCGAGGAGCAGTCCTTCACGAATTTGCCGCCGGTTGCCAACGCCGGGCCGGATCGGACGGCGAATGTGCGGGGAACCGTGACCCTGGATGGCAGCGTCAGCTACGATCCCGACGGGCACACGCCGTTGACGTACCAGTGGGCGCAGACGGGCGGAACGGCGGTCACGTTCAACGCGACGATTTCGCGCACCTCCTTCACCGCCCCGGCGACGTCCGGCCTGCTCACGTTCACCCTCACCGTTTACGATACTCTGGGCCTCGCTTCTGTCCCCGATGAGGTCGTCGTCAGCGTGGGCGGCGCGCCTGTCGCCGGTTTGCAGGCGGTCAACAGCAGCCCCACGCCGTTGGGACAGACGACGTTCTTCACGGCGAGTGTCACAGCGGGCACGAATGTGCTGTATGAATGGGACTTCGGCGATGGCAACGGCGATAGCGGTCAGCACGTCAGCCACATCTACGCGGTTGCGGGCCAGTACGCGGCGACGGTGCGGGCTTTCAACGCCAGCAACAGCCTCGTCGCCAGCACGCCGGTCAGCATCACCAACAATACACGCGACTCGGCGCAGCCCATCGGCAGCAACACGGTGCTCACCAGCGCGCTCATCAGCGTCAACGATACCGACTGGTACAAATTCCTGGTGCCTGAGCCGGATTCGACCATCACCGTGACGCTCAGCGATCTGCAGGCCGATTTCGACCTGCTGCTCTTTGCGCCGGAGATTGACGAGGAAACCGGTCAGTTGCGTGACATCGGACGCCTGAGCAACATCGGGCGGCTGAGCAATATCGGGCGTTTGAGCAACATCGGACGCTTGAGCAACATCGGCCAACTGAGCAACATCGGCGAATTGCTCGATCTGGGAAGGTTGAGCAACATCGGACGGCTCAGTAATATCGGGCGGCTCAGCAATATCGGGCGGCTCAGCAATATCGGACGCCTGAGCAATATCGGGACGCTGGTGGATATTTCGGTCTATCCTCTCACCGCCACCGAGCAGATCATCTACAATGTGCATGAGCTGGCGGGATACTACTATGTCGCCGTCTACGGTCAGGGCGACAGGACGGTGGGGCAACCTTACACCCTTGCCGTCAACGTCACGCCGCCGCCCTATGTCAATTATCCTATGACGGACACCGTCGAGATTGACGTGACCGTTCCCGCCACCGACACGGCGGTGAATACGCTTATCCTGTACAACACCGCGCGGCTGGGCCAGTTCTACCCGGCGCAGCAAACGCTGATCGCCGATCAGTTGTTGCCGAGGTTGACGCCATTGGCCGCCCATCCCCAGGTCAACGGTGTGCTGGTTGACCTGAACAGCTACCCGGAGATTGCCGCGGCTTACGCAAAGTGGGACAAGCATCCCGACAGCCCGCAGCACGCGAATTTCGTGGCGATGCACATCAAATCCTTGCTCTACGCGCTGTCGCCGGCCTATCCTAGTCTTGCATACCTGGTGCTGGTGGGCGATGATCGCATCATCCCGCACCGCCGCATCCGCGACGATGCGCTGGTCTCCAACGAGCGCACCTACGAGGACGCTTACTTCGCGCCTAACATTGATACCTCGCTGGCGCGCCGCTACGTCCTCAGCGACGACTACTACGCGGGTCTGCTGCCGCTGCCCTGGCGCGGGCGGGAATTGTACCTGCCGCAGGTGGGCATCGGGCGTCTGGTGGAAGCGCCGGAAGACATCATCGCGGCGCTGGATGCGTTTGTGGCGCAGCCGGTGCTGCAACCGGCGGACGCTTTTGTCACCGGCTATGACTTCTTGATTGACGAGGCGCATGTTATCAGCGCCACGCTCGCCGCGCAGGGCATCGCGCAGATGACGACGCTCATCAGCGACACGTGGACGACGAACGACGTGCGCGCGCACTACATCAGCGTGACGGCGGCCAGCGCGTTGAACTCACTCAACGCGCACTTCACCCACTACGGCCTCATCCCGCCCACTTATCCGCCTATGCCGTCGCTGGAGGACCTCTACGTGCTGGCCTCCGAGCTGACGGCAACGACCGATTACAGCGGCACGCTGCACTTCTCGGTGGGCTGCCACTCCGGGTTGAACGTCCCGGACGCGGATGCGCCCTCGGTGGAAGAGGCGACGGACTGGCCGCAGGCGTTGCTGCGGCGCGGCGCGATGTTCATCGGCAACACGGGCTACGGCTACGGCGATTCGGACCTCATCGCTTACTCGGAGCGGCTGATGACGGGCTTCGCGGAACGTCTGGGTATCTGGGAAGACGGGCAGTCGCCCACCGTCGGCTACGCGCTGATGCGCGCGAAGCAGGGGTACTACAACAGCTTCAGCGCCGGCGCGTTCAGCAACTACGACGAAAAAGTTCTGGCGGAGATGACGCTGTACGGCTTGCCGATGCTGCGCATCCACATGCCGCAGACAACGACGCTCACCACGCGCACGGC
The DNA here is from genome assembly GCA_034433375.1 of Anaerolineae bacterium. Lineage (GTDB taxonomy): Bacteria > Chloroflexota > Anaerolineae > B4-G1 > SLSP01 > DSWT01. The sequence goes on from DAOUAQ010000203.1 coordinate 56,931, forward strand.
GCAGCCGGCGTCGCTGCCGGATGGCGGAACCGTCGTCACCACGGCGCATCACCTCTCGCTTGACTACGTGGAACACGTCACGCCGCAGGGGACGTATTATACCGTCGCCGGCGAGGGTGACGCGCACATCGCCGGCGGGCGTCCCATCGCGCCGCGCGTCAGTGCGGACGTGCAAATCCCCGGCGCGATTGCTCACGGCGCGCTGCTCGTCGGCGGGACGTTCACCGATATGGCCGACTTCGATCCCGTGGTGTCGCGCATCGTGACCGAATCCACCTATATCGAGACCGAGCCGGACTTTCCGAGCGCGGCGTGGGAACCGGCGCAGCTCAGCGCGATCAACCGCTTCCTCTCCATCGAGGGCAAAGCCTATGCCAGCCTGGTGCTCGTGCCGGGCCAGTTCCGCGCCACCACGACCGACCTGCCGACCACCGGCATCGCGCGGCTCTACACCGACCTGCGCTTCGAGGTCTACCACGCGCCCTTCACCGTCACGGACTTCATCGCGCCGAGCATCCACCACGTGCGCGCTATCAGCAGCACGGAATCCCTGCGCTTTGAGATTTGGCTGGACGACGACGCCGACACGCCCGAAGACACGGGCGAAGTCGCGCGCGTCGTCGTGCTGTACCGCCATCTCGACCAAACCACCTGGGCGAAGGCCGAACTGACCTACCTGGGCAAGAACGCCGCCGGTATCGGCATCGCCGCAGGCGCGGTTGCTCCCATCACCGCGCCCATCGAGTACTTCGTGCAGGCCGTGGACGATAGCGGCAACGTCATCCTGGCGTTGGATCACGGGATGCCTTTCACCGAGGTGGAGAGTGTGGAGGTTGGGCATACAATTTACTTGCCGTTGGTGTTGAAAAACCAGTAGAAACGCAATGAAGATGTCTCGTTCATCTGACTTGAATTCGCTTCTGCGCATTGTTACTGAAAGGAGAAAATCTATGTTCCGGCATCGGTTCGATCGTCTGATCTGGCGTTGGCTCCACGTGAGCATTATTTGTAGTTTGTGCTTGTCTCCTTTTGCTTTTATTGCGCGGGCGACCCCGGCTCTTGCCGCGCCCGTGACCGGGAACGCGACCGCCCCGCTCCCGGCTTGGATGGCAGAAGAGACTCCGCCGCCTTCGGCTGATAGCGCGAGCGCGCCTGTTGCTGCGCCCGCGCCGCCCTGCCGCTTGCTGGATGACCCTGAAAAGCGGAGCCTGCTCTCCGGCGCGTTGGAGACGGCGCTGCTCCACGCTTGCGGGCGTGAAGAAACGGTGGACGCAGCGGCGGCATCGTTCACGCCTGTCCCGCTGGCCCCTACCGCCCTGGGCGACGACGTGCTGGTGAACGACCCGGCCGGCGAGTACACCTCGATGACGCAGAGCGGCGCCGTCGTCGCCTATAATGAGGACAATGGCGTATTGTGCGCCGCCTACAACGACTCGTATCATGGCGTCGTACAAGGCACCGGCTTCACCGGTTTCAGCAGTTCCGGCGACGGCGGCGCGACGTGGAGCGATCACGGCTCGCTCAACACGTCCAACTCTTACGGCTACCCCTCGTTAGTCTGGCGGCGCGCCGACGGCCACTTCTACCTCGCCACCTTACATTCGAGTGGCCTGGGGTTGTGGAACCTGGGCGCGGGCTGCGATGCGGCGACCTGGGTGGGGATGATTGACGGCGGCACGGATGATAAGGAGATGCTGGCGGTGGACAATAACCCATCCAGCCCCTACTACGGTCGCCTCTACGCCGTCTGGATGGATGCCGCCGACGGTCACATCTACGCCGCACGCTCCGGCGACGGCGGGCAGAGCTGGTCCGCGCCGGTGGACGTGAGCGGCCACAATCGAGTCAACGGCGCGTGGCCCGCGGTGGACCCCGTCACCGGCGACGTGTACGTGGCCTGGACGCACTGGGATACGTATCCCGACGGCCCGATTGATGTGGAGATGGCGCGCTCGACCGATGGCGGCGCGACGTGGACGCCGCTCGCCAATCCGATGAGCGATCAGATCAATCCGCGCGATGCGACGGCGACGACATACTGTAGCCGTCCCGCGCTGAAGGGCAACATCCGCTACTACCCCTACCCGCAGATCGCCGTGGACCGTAACCGTGTCTTGCACGTCGTCTATTCCTATGACCCGGACGGCTACAACTACGGCGACGTGATCAACGTCTATTACCGCCGCTCGCTCAACCAGGGTGTGACGTGGGAGACCCAAATCCGTGTGAATGACACCTGGACATGGACTGACCAGTTCTTCCCGGCGTTGGCGGTAGGCGAGACGGGCGTCGTCGGCGTCTTCTGGTATGATCGGCGGTTGGATTCGTCCAACGTGATGTACGACCGCTATATGGCACTCTCGCGCGACGGCGGCGCGACGTTCGAGGCCAACCGGCGCATCAGCGACGTCTCCTCGCCTGTGGTGCTCGATCCCGCCTTGGCGACCTGCTACCACGGCGACTACGACAGCGCAGCGGCCGGCGGCGGCTACTTCTACACCGTCTGGGGCGACGACCGGCGCGGCAACCCCGACGTCTGGTCGGACTCTGAGCCGTATTTCTGGGGGCGACTGTACGGCACGATCTATGA
>DAOUAQ010000204.1:0-7037 GCA_034433375.1 Anaerolineae bacterium
ATCGAATTAGCCGCTATACTCAAAAAAGCCATAGGAAAAGTCGCACTCTCGGGGTATCGTTGCGACTTGCTGGATACGCTGTACAAAGATTGGGATATGATCGAAGCGCCGCCCAAGACCATCCACTCGGTGAAAGCTGAACGTGTGGAAGTACTCTGGATCAATTATGAAATGCAACTAAAACGTGAGGAACAATGGCAATTGGACCTTCAGAAATCCTTCATGTAGCCTTTCAACGTGCGACACAAGATCAAAATCACTCTTTGGTTGAAGATACCGAACTGCGCGTGCGAATAGAGTATGTCGCGCGCAATCCACAAAACCGTGCTTGCGTTCGTTTTGTGATGGCGTGTTCTTTAGCCAAGATACACTTGCCACAAGTGGATATTCGCAAACCATACACCGAGATCGGCGACGCCGATTCGTATTCGGGCCGCACGTATGACGAGCGATACATCCTGGATTTCGTCCTCCAGCACGAATTGCCGTGCAATATGACGACAGCGTTTTTGACGCCGGCATTCAGAAACCGCTACGTCACCCTCACCCCTGATGTTAATCTCGTAGGACGCCCACCAGCTATTTATACAGCTGCACTGCAATTACTTGAAGCCGTTCACAATAGGCGATTATCTGCTGAGGACCTGTTAGCCGAGACGCTACGGTGGTTGGTTGTGATTAGAGATGAAAAACGGGACAGGATGCGCTCTTTACTGGCCGCATTGAAGACATCGAAGGGCGAAACTTCTCTTTCAGCAGAAGGTATCGTGTCGTTAGTTGAACAACATGCGAAACTGCGGAACACCAGTCGCCTACCAGTTTTAATCGTAGCCGCGGTCTATAAAGCCGCCCAGAACTTCCTCGGAGAACGGGTTTTGCCGCTGGAAAGCCACAATGCGGCTGATAAGCAAACAGGAGCATTAGGCGATCTGGAAATCACACTGATAGATGATAACCAAGTCATCACAAGCTACGAAATGAAAGCAAAACAGGTCACAAAGGATGATCTTGATATCGCTTTGGATAAGATCATCCACTACGGAGTTTCCATTCACAACTATATCTTCATTACCACACAATTTATAGACCGAGAAGTCACAGAATATGCCGCCAGTATGTATGACAAAACCGGCGGCATAGAGATTGCCATCTTGGACTGTATTAGCTTCTTGCGCTATTTCCTGCATCTATTCTATCGAGTGCGAATAGAATTCCTGGAAGCTTATCAAACGTTAATACTCGCTGAACCAGAAAGTGCTATCAGCCAGCCTCTAAAGGAAGCTTTTTTAGCGATGCGGCATGCCGCGGAAAGTAATAACAGTGATTAACACAATCTTGTTCTCCGGCGCGAAGCCACAAATGCCGCCGGCGTGGGGCACGTTCAAACAGGCGGAGCGGGTGGCGGAGCCAGGAGCGATACAAGGGACATTAAAACTATAGCCGATTTGACTGGTAAAAGCGTCCGGTTGTGAGTATAATGAGAGAAACACACGTTCAGTTCTGGTAAGCCGGGTTGCTCACCAACCAATGGAGGTAATACAATGGAACAAATCGAACTAAAGAAAATGGTCAATACAGCGATTCACTTTCTCGACAATCTATACGACCAGGAAAATCTACGAAACGTCATGCTCGAAGAAATCGAGCGATCTGAGGACAGTGGGCGCTGGCTGGTGACATTAGGCTTTGATATATATTTTTCTCCACCACCGAGTTTTTCCATTACAGATTTGTTGAGCACTCAGAAGCCACAAAGAATTTACAAAACCATCGAAATCGATGAAGAAACCGGCAAAGCACTCGCGATGAAGATGCGCACAGGATGAAGGACTACTACGACACACTCTTTCATAAACACCGCCAGTCCGGCATTTTTTTAGATACCAACATCCTGCTTCTTTATTTTGTCGGGATTGTTGATGAAAGCCTCGTGTCTCGATTCAAAAGGACGACCAACAGGTTTTGCGTTGAAGACTATCATCTTCTATGTAATCTACTGCCATATTTTTCCAAGATAGTGACTACGCCCCATATCCTTACCGAGGTCAGCAACTTGGCCGGTCAATTGTCTGGGCAGTTCAAAGAAGAGTTCTTCTCTAGTTTCGCAGCGGGAATCAGCCTGTTTGACGAACACTACACCTGTAGCGCCGACATCGCCGAAACGCCAGCCTTTGTGAAATTCGGACTTACTGATGCAGGTATCGCGTATATCAAAACCCATCTTGTACTAACCGAGGATGCCAGTCTCGCATGGTATTTACAAAGTCAGGAAATAGATGTGATTAATTTCAACCACATTCGCACATTCAACTGGTAACAAAAAGTAAAATCAATGCCGATCCCCCTCAAAATCAAAACGCAACGTTAACAATTCAGTAAACGTTTGTTCAACTGCGTAGAGTACCCTAGATCATCAAAGGAGCTTAACTATGGCACGACCGATCACCCTCTTTACCGGCCAATGGGCCGACCTGCCCCTGGAAACCCTCGCGCAGAAAGCCGGCGCGTGGGGCTTCGATGGCCTCGAACTCGCCTGCTGGGGCGATCACTTCGAAGTGGACAAGGCGCTCGAAAGTGACGCCTACGTGCGCGCGAAGCGCGACCTGCTGGCGAAGTACAACCTCAAGTGCTTTGCCATCAGCAACCACCTCGTCGGGCAGTGCGTGTGCGACAACATTGATCGCCGCCACAAAAGCATCCTCCCGCCGCGTTTGTGGGGCGACGGCGACCCAGAGGGCGTGCGCCAGCGTTGCGCCGAGGAGATGAAGAACACGGCGAAGGCCGCCAGGCTCTTCGGCGTGGACATCGTCAATGGGTTCACCGGCAGCAGCGTGTGGGGGATGTTCTACTTCTTCCCGCCCACCAGCCAGGCCGACATCGACGCGGGGTACGCCGATTTCGCCGCGCGCTGGACGCCGATTTTCGACGTTTTCCAGGCCGAGGGCGTCAAGTTCGGGCTGGAAGTGCATCCGACGGAGATCGCCTACGACCTCGTCACTTACGAGCGGGCGCTCAAGGCAGTGAACGGGCATCCGGCTTTCGGCATCAACTTCGACCCGAGCCACCTGATCCACCAGTTCATTGATCCGCCGGAGCTGATCTACGCCTTCCCGGAGCGCATCGTCCACGTCCACGTGAAGGATTCGCGGCTGCACCTGGATGGGCGGAGCAGCATCCTCTCATCGCACCTGGACTTCGGCGACAAGCGGCGCGGGTGGGACTTCGTCTCGCCGGGCCACGGGGACGTGCGCTGGGATCCGATCATCCGCGCGCTGAACCGCGCCGGCTATCAAGGCCCGCTCTCCATCGAGTGGGAAGACAGCGGCATGGACCGCGAGTTCGGCGCGCAAGAGTCGCTGGCGATGATCCGCAAGCAAGACTTCGCGCCGTCGGCGGTGGCGTTCGACGCGGCGTTTGGGAGCGAGTAGCTGTTAGCCGTCAGCAATCAGCGATCAGCAGGAAGAAACCCAATCACCAGTTACTGATTACCGATCACCGGCTTAAGGAGGCACGTATGAGTGATAGTGGCGGTTTTACGACGATGGCCGGCGCCAAGGCTGCGGGGGAAGCCCCACAGGTTGGCGTCGGGATGTTGGGCTATGCGTTTATGGGCAAGGCCCACAGCAATGCGTACAAGAAGATTCCCTATATGATGTATCCGCCGCCGGCCGTGCCGGTGCTGGCGGCAGTGTGCGGGCGCAACGAGGAGGGTGTCGCTGAGGCCGCCAAGCGGTATGGCTACGCGAAGCACTACACCGATTGGCGGGAGATGCTCAAGGATGAAGCCGTGCAGCTCTTCGACAACGGCGCGCCCAACAACATGCACGCCGAACCGAGCATCGCGGCGGCGGAAGCCGGCAAGCACATCTTTTGCGAAAAACCCCTGGGGCGCAATCCAGAGGAATCCAAGACGATGTGGGATGCGGTAGAAAAGGCCGGCGTCAAGCACATGGTCGCCTTCAACTACCGCTTCGTCCCCGCCATCCGCCAGGCGCGCGAGTTGATCGAAAGCGGCGCGTTGGGTCGCATCTACCACTACCGCGCCGTCTACCTGCAAGAGTGGGTGATGCCACACTACGGCACGCCGATGGTCTGGCGGCTGAATAAGGCGGAAGCCGGCGCCGGCGCGATGGGCGACCTGGGCGCGCACATCATTGACCTGGGCCGCTTTCTGGTGGGCGAGATCGAGAGTGTCGGCGCGATGACGCGGACATTCATCCCGCAGCGCCCGCTGGCCGATGGGACGCTGGCAACGGTGGACATTGACGACGCCTTCGTCGCTGCCGTCGCCTTCGAGGGCGGCGCGATTGGCACGCTGGAGGCCACGCGCTTTGCCGCCGGGCGCAAGAACCACGAGGTCATCGAGATCAACGGCGAGAAAGGCAGCATCGTCTTCGACCTGGAGCGCCTGAACGAGCTGGAAGTCTACTGGGTGGGCGAAGGCCGCAAGGAGACCGCCGGATTCAGCCGCGTGCTGGTCAGCGAGCCGTACCATCCCTGGTGGGGGAATTGGTGGCCGCAGGGCCACATGATCGGCTGGGAACACAGCTTCGTCCACGAGCTGACGCACTTCCTCGACTGCATCGTGAACGACAAAGACGTCGCGCCCTACGGAGCCACTTTCGAGGACGGCTACCGCGCCGATTGCGTCTGCGCGGCGATCACCGAATCGGCGGCCACCAGGCGGCAAGTTGACGTGAGCTATTGACTTCCTGGCAAATCCTTGCTAAACTATAGCACTTCCACGATGAAGGTATGCCTACCGCGCGACGAGGTGGTAAGGACTGGATTTTCCTATAAAATGGACTTACCACAGGAGCGCAGAGACGAAACATGACGGCATACATGCTCTATGTTGCTACAACAGAGCGCAAGCTGGGGCCGTGGCTTTGCAGTGAAAAAGGAGGTGAGCATAGCGAAAATCAGGAAAGTCGTTATATTTTCGTTGAGTTGTTCATATCACCATTAAGTTGAAAGGAGATCGTCAAACCATGCGAAAGTTCCGTTTACTTTCATTGCTTCTGATTGTGACATTGATTGTGCCATTCAGTTCAGTCGCAGCCTCGACCACCCCCACATCGCGGGTTGAAGCGCCGACAACGAACCCGGCACAAGCACCGGCGGCCCAGCCCGCGGCTGCCGCCCCAACGCCGCCGGATCGCGCTATGCCGGCGCGCGCCGTTGAGGTTGATCCGGCAGCGCTACCAGAGCTATCCGCCGAGGAGATCATCGCGCAGTACGGCTATGTGCCCCGCGCCCTCGAAGACAAAGTCAAGGGCCAGAGCATGATGATGGTCATCGAGCTGGATCAAGCGCCACTGGCAACGTATTATGCGGAGCAAAAAGCGGCGGCCATAGCGCTGAGCAAGGACAGCATGACCGCGTATGTCAACCAAATAAAGGCGACGCAGGCCAAAGTGCAGGGTCAACTGGAGGCAATGGGCGTCCAAATCGTCGCCAAACCCTACACCACCGTGTATAACGGGTTCCTGGCCTACGTGCCGTTGGAGCAAACCAACAAGATCCTCGCCCTGGAGCACGTGAAGGCCATCCACCGCGCGCCGCAGCACACGCCGGACCTGAGCGCCAGCGTGCCACTCATCGGCGCGCCGGAGGTCTGGGAGGATCTGGGATACGATGGCGAAGGTGTGACCATCGCCGTCATTGATACCGGTATTGACTACACCCACGCAGCCCTCGGCGGCAGCGGCGATCCTGACGACTACGCCAACAACGATCCTGACGTCGTTGAAGTCGGGACCTTCCCCACCGTCAAAGTGATTGACGGGTACGACTACGCCGGCACCACCTATAACGCCGATCCCGCCAGTGCAGCTTACCAGCCCGTCCCGCACCCAGATGACGACCCGCTGGACGAGAACGGGCACGGGACGCACGTGGCCTCCACCGCCGCAGGTATCGCTGCCGGGCAGGTGATGACGGGTGTTGCTCCTATGGCGACGTTGGTAGCCCTCAAGGTCTTCGGCGCAGCGGGCAGCACGAACCTGGTCATGACTGCGCTTGACGACGCGGTGGCGAACTACATAGCAGAAGACTGGCCGCAGGTCATCAATATGTCACTAGGCTCCAGCTATGGACCGGGCGACGTAGATGATCCCGATGTTGTTGCCACCAACGCGGCTGTGGCCGCGGGTATCGTCGTAGCCACGTCCATCGGCAACTCGGCCAACGTGCCGTACATCGCCGGTTCGCCGGGCACTTCCTCGGGCGCGATTGGCACGGCAGCCTCGACCACTGGGTATGCCACCATGCCGACGATCCAGGATGCTGGCGGCACCGTTTTCTTCAGCCCCATTATGTATCAGCCAAGCGCGTTCGCCGAAGCTGCAGCGCATTACAATGCGGCGTTGACCGCCCCGTTGGCCTATGTAGGAAACTATGCGATCAATCCTCTGCTATGCGCCACCACCGACCTTACGCAAACCGGTGCGTTGGTAGGTAAAATCGCCCTCATCCAGCGCGGCACGTGCGGTTTCGCCGTAAAGGCACGCAATGCTGAAGCGTTGGGCGCGGTAGGCGTGATTATCTTCAACTCGGCGGCCGGCGGCAATGCGCTGATCACCATGGCCGATGACGGCCTGGCAAATGGGATTCCGGCCGGCTTCGTTGGCCTCAATGACGGCCAGATTCTGGCCGTGCGCGATGGTCAACCTGTTACAGTCAGCGCCGAGGATGATGTCATCACGCTCCCCAATCCCTATATCCCTGCCGACACTGTCGCCGACTTCTCGTCGCGCGGGCCGCGCGGCACCGACTCCAAACTCAAGCCCGATGTGACGGCGCCTGGTGTGGCGATTTTTGCCGCAGCGATGGGCACAGGCACACAGGGTGTTTCTTACAATGGCACCTCCATGGCCTCGCCACACATCGCCGGCGTGGCCGCGTTGATGGTGCAGGCGCATCCCGACTGGACGCCGGAGCAGATCAAGGCCGCCCTCATGAACACCGCCGTGGACCTCGTGGATGGTTCGCCCATCCCACGCCAGGGCGCGGGCCGGGTGCGGGCTTATGAGGCC
>DAOUAQ010000205.1:0-2754 GCA_034433375.1 Anaerolineae bacterium
TTCGGACATCTTGAACCTCCTCCGCTGGGAATGAGGTTAAGTATATCCCTTATGGCTCACTTGTTAATGTGCGTTCGTTAGATTGTTTGTTCTATGTCGAAAACAGGCTAAGACTGCGCCATTGACGGCATCCACCTCTACATAGCCCACCGGCCCTACCGGGGCGCGAGAAGCGGCAGTCACATACGCGCCAAACCGCCACAGCGGGCGCGTCGCCGAGCGCACGAAGGTATGCAGATCGGCTTGTTTTACGCCAACGCCGGTACGTAGTGCCACACATCCACCTCCGCGCCGGCTTGCGCCATACGCTCGGCAGTCTGCAACAATTCAACCTTGCTTCAAGTATATGTAGCCCGGATGATTGCACAACTTACAAAAAAAGAACTTCCCCTTTCACCGCTCCAACACCACCCAAAACTCTTCCCCCACTTCCTTGAATTCCACCGCTTTCCCGGCCTGACGCGCTTCGCGGTAGACCATCGGCAGGCCGCGCCCTAACCGATCGGTATAGCGCAGGTTTTCCATAAACTTAACCAGAATCGGATTCACCGCATAGGAGACGCCGACCTTGAGTTTCTCAATCGTAATGGTATTGGGCAAGCGCCCTGGACTGCGAAATTCCAGGCGGTCGTCGAACATCAAGACGCGCACCTGCGAGCCGTGAATGGCGTAGTTGCGGTGAATAACGGCGTTGGTGAGCAGCTCGCGGAACACTTTGTCGCTGTACACAAAGCCGGTCGGCTCGCGTTGGGTTCCCGCAATAATCGTGGGTAGCCGCCAATTGTTCTTGATGACCGCCAAACCGGTATCAATCTGATAGTCCAGCGGGCCGACGATGCTTTGCCGGTCGAGCAACTCGTCGCCCATCTCTACGCCCGCGAAATGGGCAAAGGTGATGCCGGCCTGCGGTAGATTGCGTTCAACAGTCAACCCAAAGACCAACAAGCCGCCAACCGTGGCCTCGCCGTTGGTCGCAAGGATTTCGCTGTTGGTCAGAATGGCGACTTTGTCGGCCTCGTTCTCGTCTTCGAACACGAGGCCATACCGTTCAAAGTAGGCGGCCACTTTGGACAAATTCAAGTCGTGAATATCTGTCCCCGCCACCGGCGTCGCGTCAAAATGGAAAGTTCCGGCAGCCTGGAAGAGTCGCAACAACTCAGGTTGCGTGGCGGCGCGATTGGTGGAACCTACACGGATCAGGTATTTGCTGTCCAGCGTTTGGTATGGCTTATCGCGCCCACGGGGAACGAGGATGACGCCGAGCCTTTTCCCGTCCATCAGGAACTCGTGGTATTCTACGGCAATGGCCGGAATGACGTTGTTGCGCGCCAGATTCATCACCCATGCCTCAAATTGTTCTCCTTCTGGCAGCCCCTCGCACGCACCATCATCCTGCACGCCTAACACGATGACGCCCCCTTGCATGTTGGCAAAAGCCACCATTTCCCGCGCCAGCGCGTCACGATGCACTGCGGCAGCCTTGAATTCCACCGCGCTATTTTCGCCATTGGCGACGACTTCCCTGAGTTCTGCAAGTGTCAGCATAGGTCACCCCGCATATCACGCGTTATCTCCACAGCTTGTTGTCCTGTCCGACTATCTATAATCCAAAGTATACGTAGCCCTGATTTTTCCGCAAATCATACAAAAAGGGGCCTTCCCGTAACGGGAAGGCCCCTTTTCTCTCGGTGGGACGCACTTTGCAAGTACGTCCTACCTGAAAATCACCTAACTCCACAACCGGTCGTTCGTGAACTCCCGATCCCAGGCGTCCGTCGGCTCCCACAGTCCCGGCTCGTGCGGGTCAAGGTGCGCCGCGATGACCTCATCGTTGAGCGATTCGATACCCAGGCCGGGCGTGTCGGGCACGTCAATGAAGCCATTCTGGATGATCGGCTTGGGCAGGCCATTGGCGATGTCGTCCCACCAGGGCGTGTCAATCGAGTGGTTCTCCAGCGCCAGGAAGTTCTCGGTGGCGGCGACGCTGTGAACGGCGGCCATGCACGCAATCGGCGATTCGGCCATGTGAACGGCCATCGAAACGCCGTACTCCTGCGCCAGGTCGCCGATCTTCTTGTTCTCGTAGATGCCGCCCGAAGTCAGCAGGTCGGGGTGGATCACCGACACGCCGCCCGACTCGAACAGCGGCTTGAAGTTCTCCTTCAGGTAGATGTCCTCGCCGGTGCAGATCGGCGTCGTACACGCATTCGCCAGCCGCACATACTGGTCGGTCATCTGCCAGGGCAACATATCCTCGTACCACGCCAGGTTGAACTTGTCCAGCCGGCGCGCGATCTTGATGCAGTCCTGCAAGCCGATGTGGCCGAAGTGGTCGGTCGCCAGCGGCGCTTCGTAGCCGATGACGGCGCGCACGTCGGCGACATACTGCTCCAGATAGTCCAGCCCGGCCTCGGTGACGTGGATGCCAGTGAACGGATGCATCACGTTCTGCGTCTCCGCGAACTGGCGGCGCATTTCCGACTGCGTATCGGGATCGGCGTTGCGCATTTGCTCCCAGACCTCGCGGGGCGGCATCAGCTTGTGGATAAAGTCCGGCATCCCGGAGAGCGCCCCCGGCACGTCGCGCAGCATCCCAATGCCCACGTCCATCTTGAGGAACGTGAAGCCCATCGCCATACGTTCCTTGAGCGCCTCGCCCATCGCCGTCCCGGTGTTGCGCCCGTGGACGTCGGTATCGCAGTAAACGCGCACCTTGTCGCGGAACTTGCCGCCGAGCATCGCGTGGACGGGCAC
>DAOUAQ010000206.1:0-5424 GCA_034433375.1 Anaerolineae bacterium
TGCAGGGATGTGGTCATCGGGTGCGCCTCCCTCCGCTGGTATGATCCAGATCAGGTTCTAGGGTCGGTATCTGACGGATACCCTCTCAGCCTGCGTCTCAGGCTCCCCTGGCCAATGTATATTTTGAATGTGCTACAATTTCATTATAGCACAACTTGCCAAAATTCTACTGTGTAGTATAATCTGCCTTGTATGCGGGCTTAGTTCAGCGGTAGAATGTCTCCTTGCCAAGGAGAAGGTCAAGGGTTCGAATCCCTTAGCCCGCTCTTTTTCTTGGCGACGTAGCCAAGTGGTAAGGCAAGGGTCTGCAAAACCCCCATTCGTCGGTTCAAATCCGACCGTCGCCTTTTTCCCATCACAATCTTCAGCGACGGGCATCAAACGGTGATGCCCGTTTTTTCAAGTATGGGGCGGTGGCGAAATGGCAGACGCCGTGGACTTAAAATCCTCTGTCCTTACGGACGTGTGGGTTCGACTCCCACCCGCCCTACTGAGTGAAAGCGTTGATCTGGTCATTGTGAAGGGAAAAAATCGCCGCTGGCATTACAGCGGCGATTTTATTTTCACCCTTGCGAAGGTTCAGAAACCTTCGCAAGGGTCTTACCATGGAGATCATGAGACGTATGAATTACACTTTATCCACACCAACCCACCGTCCACTCACTGCGATTATCGTAGGGGTAGGACACCGCTCGCTGCTGTATGCTTCATACGCGCAGACGCACCCCGATGAACTGCGCATCGTCGGCGCGGCGGATCCCAATCCGCTGCGCCGCGCGATGGCCGCCGAAATTTACGGTCTATCGCCCGCACAGTGCTACGAGACCGCCGACGAGGTTGCCGTCAGGCCGCAATTCGCCGATGTGGTCATCAACGGGACGATGGATCATCAGCACGTGCCGACGTCGCTGCCGCTTCTGGCGGCCGGGTACGATATGCTGCTCGAAAAGCCTTTCGCTACCTTCGAGACGGAGATGTGGGATTTGGTGCGGACAGCCAAACGCTTCAACCGCAAGGTCATCATCTGCCACGTGCTGCGCTACACGCCGTTCTATGCTGCCATCCGCCAGCAAGTGGCGAACGGCGTTATCGGCGATGTGCTCAACGCGCAGACTATCGAGCACGTCTCGTATCACCACATGGCCGTGGGCTACATTCGCGGCAAGTGGAGCAAACCGAGCGTCAGCCACGCCTCGATGTTAATGGCGAAGTGCTGCCACGATCTCGATCTCATCGCGTGGATGAAAAGCGGCGTGAGGCCGCGCAGCGTCGCCAGTTTCGGCAGCAATTTCCAGTTCCGCCCGGAGAAAGCGCCCGTCAACGCGGGAAACCGCTGTCTGGTGGATTGCCCCATCGAGGCCGACTGCCTGTACTCAGCGCGCAAGCATCACATTGACCACCCCGACCGCTGGAGTTTCTACGTGTGGGACAGCCTGGAACACATCGCTAACCCCACCATTGAGCAGAAAATTCACTCGCTGGAGACGGACAACCCCTACGGGCGCTGCGTGTGGAAATGCGAGATGGAGGTGGTGGATCACCAATCCCTCGCCATCGAGTTTGCGGATGGAACGACGGCGACGCACAATATGATCGGCGGGACGTCTAGGCCATCGCGCGCGATGCACTTGATCGGAACGCGCGGCGAAATCCAGGGCGTTTTTGAGGATGGGCGTTTTGTCATCCGCCACATTGACCCGCGACCGGGTCATGAGTACAGCGAAAAGGTCGTTGATCTCACGACCGGCGGCGACATGCACGGCGCGTTTGGCGGGCACGGCGGTGGGGATATGCGCCTGGTCGCGGACTTCGTGCGCGTGATCCGCGGCGAACCGGCTTCCATCTCCACCACGCAGATCGAAGACTCTGTCGCCGGACATCTCATCGGCTTCAGCGCCGACCAGGCGATGGCCGAGCGCCGCGTGGTAGATCTCATGTTTGAAGCTTGAGAATCGAGAGTTTTGAATCGTACACGGATTTTACGGATTCCACGGATTTTTTAACAAAAAATCCGTGTGTTCCGTGTTAATCCGTGTACCGGATTTTAGAGGTGTCAATATGCAAAAACCGCTTATTTTGGTGACCAACGATGATGGCGTGGAGTCTGAAGGGCTGTGGGCTGCGGTTGAGGCCGTTGCGCCGTTTGGGGAGGTGCTGGTCGTCGCGCCGGATCGCCAGTGGTCGGCGGCGGGGCGCTCGATGCCGCGCCATGTGACCGGCGAACTGACCGAAAAGCAGCGTGACATCTACGGCGGGCAGTCGGTGCGCGTCTACAGCGTGGACGCAACCCCGGCGCTGTGCGTCGTCCACGCGATGCTCGAATTCGTCCCGCGCCAACCGGCGCTGCTCGTGGCCGGCATCAACTTCGGCGAAAACGTGAGCACCGAGATCACCATCTCCGGGACCGTCGGCGCGGCGCTCGAAGCGGCGGCTTTCGGGGTGCCGGCGCTCGCCGTCTCGCTGGAGATGACGGTCGCCGAGCATCTGACGGGCGGCGAGGCGAAGGATTACACGGCGACGCAGCATTTCACGGCGTACTTCGCGCGGCGGCTGCTCGACCGCGCGATGCCCTACGATGTGAGCGTGCTCAACGTGAATGTGCCGGACACGGCGACGCCAGAGACGCCGTGGCGGCTCACCCGGCTGTCGCGGCAGCGCTATTTCCTTCCGCTCGAGCCGGACCGCCAGAACGGGAATGGCCGTCCCGGCTACACGGTGCGGGACGATCCGCATCTGGTGGAACCGAATTCTGACGTGTGGGCGATGCGGGTGGCGCGGATGGTTTCGGTCACGCCGTTATCGCTGGATATGACAGCGCGGGCGGACTTTGGGGCGGTGGAGGAGCAGTTACGGGGGGAGTGGTAAGGTTGTTGTGGCGTGATCGGAGACAGGCCAAAGCCTTTTGTGATTGTGATTTACGCTTGACAATTCCCCCTTGCCCCTTAAACTTGACGTAGGGTAAGAACGTATGCAACGTCACAGTGACATCCTACGTTTTCAAGAGGGGCGGCGCAGCCAGCATCCTGCGCCGGAGGCCATGACGGCAACTGCGCCGCCGGGGGGGGCCGATAGCGCCGGGGAACAGCTTGCTATTTTAGTTGACCTCTCACCGCCGCTTTCCCACCGCAGCCGCGAAATTCGCGCGTTGGCGGCGAGTACCTATTGGGCATCGTCGGGCAGCATTGTCGCGCGGATACGGCGTGCGCTTGCGGAAGCCAACCGGCACCTGGTCTACGCCAACGCTGAGGCCGCGCCCGGCTCCAAGTGTTCGGGCAGCATTACCTGCGTCGTTTTTGCCGGGGAAGAGATTTTTATCGGGCAGATCGGGGCGGCGTATGCGTTTGTCCATCATCCCGATGGCATGGTGGAGTCTTTCCCGGTCCGCAACCGGCTGCTGATTCCCCTGGGCGGGGCGCTGCCGCCATCCATTCACATCGGTTACGCCACGGTGGAAGAAGGGTGTACCGTACTTTTGGGCACGACGCCGGCCGTGGAATCTCAAACCCGCGAGCGTTGGCGCGAGATATTGGACTCCGCCGATCCCGAAGAGATTGGCGATGCTATCACCCAGGCGATGGCGGGGAACCAGGCATCGGGCAGTTTCGTCGTGATTCGCCTGTTACCAGAGCCACCGACCCAACCGCAGCCGCCGGCCCGGCGCAAAGTGCAACTTTTCCGCAAAACTGCCGCAACCGTTACACCGACAAGCACCGGTCACGTCACCATGCCGCCGGCCCCACAACCGTCGTCCAGCGCCGCACCAGCGCCGGCGCAGGTCGTCGTTCCACCGCAACCACAACCTCGGGTGGCGGCTGCGCCGAAAGAGCAGCATACCGTGCTGCGCCCGGCAGTCCTTGAAAAGCATGTGGAACGTCGAGCTGAAGCGGTGAGCGCAACATCCGCCGAGGCTGCCCGCCCTTCTATTACACAGCCCAAGCTCAAACTGCCGCCGCTGGGCGAATGGCTGAAGCGTCTTGTCCCCAAGAAGAGCGCCGAGCGTTACCGCGAGCGCAAGGCGACGGTAGAGGGCGCCCGTGTGCGCCGCGCGCTCCGCACGCTGCTGCCCGGTAAGGTGCGCGGCGTCAAAGCGCGACAGACACCGCTCGCGCCAACCGAGAAACCCACTTTGATGGGCGGACTCGCGCTAGGATTGCTGCTGGTTGTGTTGTTTATCACCATGACCGTGTACTTTGAGTCCGGCGGGCGCGCGCGGGTGGAGGAATACATCGTGGAGGCGCGCATCCTGCGCGAACAGGCCTTCAACAGCCAATCGCCTGAGGATTGGAACGAGCTGCTGGAATTGAGTTCGCACATTGTCACGTTGGAGCGCCAAAACACCGAAGCGGCGGCCCTGAAAGCGGAAGCGCAGGACGCTCTCGATGCTCTGCAGAGCGCCGCCGTGCTCGACGCGAGGCTGCAATTGGATCTGGGTATCGCACCCACGCCGCGTCGTCTGCTCGTTGCCGGTTCGTGGGTCTACATTCTGAACACCGCTGCCGATGAGGTCGTCGGGCTGCCATTGCAGGCGGACGGCCTCACCTTGACCACCGACGTGCCTACGCCGATCCTCAAACGCGGGCAGACCTTCTTCGGAGAGGTGGTCAACCATCTCGTTGATCTGGCGTGGGTGGAGCCGGGCGGCAGTTATCCCGATGGCGCAGTCTTCATCTATAGCGATGGGGGAGCCGTTTACATTTATGAGCCAGCTCTCGGTCCGGGGAGCATCACCCGGCAGCGTTTGCAGGGGAATCTGGGGCCGGGCATGGTGACGAGTATGGGGACTTTTGGGGAAAGGCTGTATCTGGTGCAGCGCCAGGACAATCAGATTCTTACTTATGAGCCGGTTAATGCGATCTACGACACGGCGCGCGGCTACTTCGCAGCCAGCGTTGCGCCGCGCCTCTCGGAAGTTTTGGACGTGGGGATTGACGGGCGGGTTTATCTGTTGATGGGCGATGGCACAATCAATGCTTACTTTGGCGGGGCGGAAGATCCTTCGTTCAAGGTCAGCAATCTGCCGGATCCCAACGCGAAGCCGCTGGTGTTGGTCGTCGAATCTGATGAAGAGGGTTTGATTTATCTGGGCGACCCGCAGCGCGAGCGCATCCTCGTGCTCGACAAACGTGGCAAATTCACGCATCAGTTCCGCCTGCCGGGCGAAACGTTGCGGCAGTTGGAGGCGCTGGCGGTCAACGAGAATCCGCACGTGCTGTATATGATCGCCGCCAACCGGCTCTACGCCGCGCCCATCCCCGATTTTGTGGCGCATTAAGTTAGCTTCTGGCGATCAGCCTTCAGCTTTCAGCCAGAGATCAATGTCATTAAGTTAACGGGCCGACTTGTAGCACATTGAGAACCGCTTGCGGCGCTGGCCTTTGCGGCGGGGCGCCTTGCGCCCGGGGCGGAGCGGTTCGGTAGTGCGCA
>DAOUAQ010000207.1:0-18055 GCA_034433375.1 Anaerolineae bacterium
TGCGCACTACCGAACCGCTCCGCCCCGGGCGCAAGGCGCCCCGCCGCAAAGGCCAGCGCCGCAAGCGGTTCTCAATGTGCTACAAGTCGGCCCGTTAACTTAATGACATTGACTATGGATATGTAAAAGAATAAGTTCCCGCGCAGAGCGCCCCGGGGACGGGGCTTAGAGCTAAAATGCGGGAAGTTATATTTTACGAACCCTTAAGTTCGTTGCTCTGGAGTCACTCCCGCTTCTAAATGCACCAGCCCCTCTCGCAGGGCGTAGAGTGTGGCCTGGGTGCGGTTTGCCAGGTGCAACTTGCGCAGGATGTTGCTGACGTGGGTGCGGGCGGTGCGCTCGCTGATGAACAACGCTTTGGCGATCTCTTCGTTCGCCAGACCGCGCGCTACTAGCTTGAGCACGTCGGCCTCGCGCTCGGTCAGCGGCTCGGCGGTGGGGGGCAGGTCGGAGGGACGCTGGATCTCCTGCATCACTTTGCGGGCGATGGCGGGATGCATGGTGGGCAATCCCTGGCACACGTCGCGGATGGCCCGCAGCAGGTCTTGGGGCGCGGTGTCTTTGAGTAGATAGCCCGACGCGCCGGCCTTGATCGCCGGGAAAACTTTGTCATCTTCGGCGAAGCTGGTGAGCACCAGGATGCGCGCATCGGGAAACGCCTGTTTGATCTCGCTGATCGCCTCGATGCCGCCCTTTTTGGGCATGACCAGGTCCATCAGGATGATGTCGGGGCGCAATTCGCGCGCCCGCGCCACCGCTTCGACGCCGTCGGCAGCCTCGCCGACTAACTCCATCCCTGGTTCAGTGGCAATCAACCAGCGCAGACCTTCACGCACGATGGCGTGGTCGTCGGCGATGAGAATGTGAATCGTTTCGGTCATGATGACGCCTCATTATCACACGGATGTGGTTCGTAAAACGTAAACTGTAAAGCGTAAGGTTTTTTGACGCCTTGTGCTTCGCTTAAGTATGATCCAGGTTTACGGTAACGTTGATGTTGGTCCCTTTGCCGGGCAGGGAGACGATGTTCAGCGCGCCGCCCAGTTTTGTGGCGCGCTCGCGCATACTGCTCAGGCCAATCCCGCCTTCGCCGCCGATAGCGTCGAGGTTGAGTCCTTTGCCGTCGTCGCTGATGTCAATGGCGATGCGCTTCTCGTCTGCGGCGATGCGCACGGCGATGGAGGTGGCTGCGGCGTGCTTGAGGGCGTTGTTAAGCGCTTCCTGCGTGATGTGGTAGAGTTCCTCTTCCAGGGGAGCCGGCAGATGTACCTCTCCCGTGACGGTCAGCGCGGCATCCACGCCGGCCCGCCGTTCCACCGTATCCAGCCGTTGCTGCAAGGCGCGTACTAATCCTACGTTTTCCAGGGCCAGCGGTCGCAATTCGTAGACCAACAGCCGCATCTCTTTGAACGCCTGCTGCCCGATCTCGCCGAGTCGCACCATGGCTTCGTCCACCCGCTGCAGGTCGCCGGCCTGCGCCAGTCGTCGCCCGGCTTCGGCGAGCAACGTGAGGCTGTAGAGCAGTTGGGTCACGGAGTCGTGCAGGTCGCGGGCGAGCCGGCTGCGTTCCTGGAGGATGGCGGCCTGTTCCGCCTGGACGCGCAGGCGCGCGTTCTCGATGGCAAGGGCGGCGTGATTCCCGAAGCTCATTCCCAGGCGGATGTCCTCATCGGAGAACTGGCGAGAACCGGCATAGTAGAACCCCAGATTGCCGTAGAACTCCTCTTTGATCACCAACGGCACAGTGAGAAAAGCGCGGTAGTGTTTGACCGCAGCCCGGCACCACTCGCGCACGTCGGCCGGCAAGGTGGCATCGCTCACGGCGGCGGCAATCGGGGACGCCGTCACGTTCGGGATGGCGAAGGGTTGCCGGTCGAAGTGCGTCCCGCCCAGTTCACCGTGTCCCAAGACACCCCAGGCGTGCAGTGGCAGGGTTTTGATGGGGAGAAACACTTCCGGCAGACCAAAACTGGCCTCGATGATGATGCGCCGTTCTTCCTGGCTCACGCGATAGAGCACGCAGGCGCTGGAGTCCAACAGCGAACATGCCTGCGCTACGAGATAGTTCAGGATTTCGCCGACCGGGCGGTCGGAGTTGAGCACCACGAGGATGTCGCGCAATCCTTCGGCGACCCGCTGCCGTCGCTCAATCTCCTGCGTGCGCGCTCTGACGCGCTGTTCCAACGTTTGATTGGCGAGTTGGAGGGCCTCTTGAGCGCGTTTATGTTCCAGGGCGTTGACGAAGATCTCACCGACGGTCTTGAGCAGGATGATGGTGTGTTCTGACCAGGTTTTCTGCGCGCGGATAGCGTCGAATTTGAGAAGGCCGACCACAGCGCCGCGATAGGTCATCGGGATTGCCGCGAACGATTGGATGCCCTGCGCGCGACACGCGCGTCTTTCGGCGTCGGCTTCGGGGGGGAGCGCGGACGCCAGCGGCACATTCACGATCTCGCCGCGCGCGATGCGCGCCGTCAACCACGGCCACGCCGCTGGCGAAAGCGCGAGCAGGGGACGATTCTGCGCCACAATTTCCGGCGCGCTCCAGGTATGCGTACAGGTCAACTGTCGTTTGTCGTCAGAAAAGAGCGCTACACAGCTCCGCTCTACGCGCGTCACCTGGCTGATGGTGCGCAGGGCGCGGTTCATCTCCCCATCAATCTCTTCGGGTTGAAGATTGATAAAGTTGGTTGAGATGGTTGTGATGATATTCTCAAAAATGACGCTTTTGCGCTTCCGGTGGCGAGCCACATGATAATCCTCGCGTTGTTATTGGACTTCCCATTATAAAACGTAAAACGTGAAACGTAAAGAAAGATTACGTTTCACGTTTTATGCTCTACACTTTGCGTTTTGCGTATTATTCCCACAACTTGACGCTGATTAACGTAGGGAATCCACACGTCCCCCTACCATGGCTGCCCATGCCGGCGCCTGGATCAATCAACCCTTCACCGATCACGACGTTCTGGAAGATGCCGGTGATGGACTTGTCGTTCCCTTTCGTGTTGACGGCGACAAGTTCAACCGCCACAAAACCGACAATGTGGTAGTAGGCCCCCTGTGTTTTCCCACCTGCCGTCATCCACCCGACGGCCGGCGCCTGACCGGGAAATGTCTTTTCCATTTCTTTGGCGGTATAGGTTTTGTCGAAGATCAGCCAGTAGAGGATGTCGCCCTTGCTGTAGTTGGCGGCTAACTCGTGCAGGGCTGAAGTGCGCGTCCCGGAGAGGCCGTAGATGAAATCCCCTTCTTTCTCGCCCTCTTTGTCGCCTGACTCTCCGGCGAACATGGGATAGGGATAGGGACACGTTTTGCTCAACCAGCCCTTCAGACCGGTGGCTTCCACGTTGACCGTGCCATTGGGTTTGTAGCGACATTCACCCGATCCCAGGCTTTTAGTGAAGGCGCGATCCAGCGCTCCGCCGTTCCAGTAGGCATTGTTATAGATGTGACCCAGATTCAGCCAACCGTAGAAGGCGTTCGCGCTCAACTTCGTCGTGTCGGTGATGTTTTTTTCTTTTGGCGGAAGCACACAAGAACCCGGTTTTTCGGCGTAGCAGAAAAGGCCATCATCGAAGACGGTGAATTTTGTCTTGTTTTTGAACTCCGCGACGACGTTCTCAGACACGGCAATGGGCAAGACGCCTTGCTCCATCTGCACCACCGGACCGACCATAGCCAGGGCTTCTCCCGTCATCACCAGATAGGGACGCCCCAGAAGCCGCATGAAGGTTGCGGTGTCGCTGAGGGTCAGCGTGGCTTTGATGCCGGTTGCGCCGTTGGGGATGCCTTGATTCCAGCCGACGTGGTTGAGTGGTTCGGCGTCGGCGTTGACGTACCATGCCTCGATGTGGCCGTTGGGCGAGAAGTGATCTATGCCGTTGTAACCCGCCATGTCCACCATCGCCGCGGCAATGCGGTTGTCGTTCGTCGTATCGGCGCTGGCGCATGTGGAGATGAACTCGGCCAGCTCCCTGGCGCCGGCAAGCGCGACGGCGTCGGCGGCGTTCTGCGTCCGGCGGCGCTCGGCGTAGAACCGCCCGCCATCAATCGCCAGACCGGCGAAGGCAATCAGCGCCAGCAGCGCAAACGCCAGGACAATCAACGCCTGCCCGTGGTCTTTATCTATCTTTTTCGTGGTCGCCATCACTCAGAATTTCCGGGGGCGTTGTATGTGTATACCGCGCCCCCGGCTCGTCTATGAAGCCGGCTTCAGTTAGCGCCAGAGCTGCACGCCGACGAAACCAACGCTACCGCACGCGCCGCCCCCGCCGCCGCCCCCCCCGCCGCTATTAAAACCCGCGCCCGGCGTGACAGTCCCTTCACCGATGAACGCGGATTTGAACGTGCCTTCAATCCAGCCGTTGTTCCCGCCCCCACCGCACTCATCCAAACTTGCCGCAAGGAACCCCACGATGTGGTAATACTGCTTGTTGGGGAACTTTAGTGGGTTGCTCGGTTCGTGGTCGCGGAAAAAGGCGCTTGACTGCATCTGAGCGCGTTCGTTGACATAATCGAAGAGGGGAAGGTAAACGATCTGGTTCATGTGCGCCGCGCAGACAATCCTGCGCGTGACATCACGTGTACCAGGATCTCCCACGATGAAGTCCCCATCCCGAGGGTAACGCAGCGGGTCAGTGAGGACATTGGGCCGCGAAGTGTCGCCGCGCGAACCGATGTATATGGGGTGTGCTGGGCCATTCTCCGCCCATTCCTTGAGATCGGCGTTGCTCATATTCGGCGCCAGGACCCGGTTCAGGGGACTGCTGGTGCTGCCATTGACATTGATCCCATTGCGATTGGACGCCGAGGGATTGGGATACCAGGCGTTATGGTAAATGTAGTTGAAGTTCAACCAGCCTCGCTGCGCATTGTTCGATGGATTACTGGGACAATCGACGCCATCGCGGCGGCAGATGTTGCCGTCGGCTTCGAACATCCTGAACTCATAGTCGCCGGAAGCAATGATGCTGTCTACCCGCTGCACCGGGAACCCAATGGGCAGCAATCCGCCGCCGCTGAACTGGGTTACAAACATCGGCCCGGTCATCGCCGTGGCCGCGCCTGGCGCGACGATGTGCTCCCGCCCCACGATTTTGAGGAAGGTGGTCGTGTCCGTTGTCACCAGCGCGGCCTCGATGCCGGTCGCGCGATCGGGCACCCCAGTCCCCCATCCCACGCGCCCCAAACGCGTTTCGGAGGCGTCGATGTACCAGCCCTGAAGCTGCGCATTCTCTGCCAGCGGATCAACGCCGTTGGCGCGCGCGAGTTTCACCATTTCCAGCGCGATCGCTTCATCAGCGGCGGTTGGGGTTATGTTTGCACACTCAGCGATGAATTCCCCCAACCGCCGGGTGCCGGCCATGGCCACCGCATCGGCGGTGTTTTGCGCCTGCCGCCGGGCGGCGTAAAGACGTCCACCGTCAATCGCCAGACCCGCAAAGGCCGCCAAAGCGATCAACGCAAAAGCCAATATCACTAAAGCCTGTCCATGTTCCTTTTTCATTATAACCTCCTATGGTTTCTATCCGTGAACAAACTGTATATGTATACACTGATTCCAACAATAGCTTCCCAGTCCATTGTATTGTTATCTGACCGTGATGATGGGTTGGGTTGCGCTTCCCATCAAGACCAACTGGTCATCCGGCAACAATTGCTGCACGAAAGGCGTGTAGATGTCGAGCACGTAGTCAATTGTGACGGTGATCGGCGCGCCGACGCCGATGGTCGGCGGATAGACCACGCTGACGTCGGCCTGATGGATGGGCACGAGCCGCGTGGAGGCTTCGGCGGCGCGCCGCTGAATCCCGGTGATGTCGCGGGGCCGGATCGCCGCGTATGTCGCGCCTTCGTCCGCCGCGTCGTGCAGCGCCACCAGGGTGAAATAAGCCCGTCCGAAATCCAGCAGCCCCAGCAGAATCATCAGAATGATGGGCAGCACCAGGGCGACTTCCACCAGGCTTTGTCCACGGTTGGATTTATTGCTCTTTTTGTGTCTCATTTTTTCACCTCTCTCACTTTTCCACGCCATTTTGTACGTATCTTCTCAAAAATCTGGGAGTGGGGGTTGGGGGCGGGTGCAACCCGCCCCCCAACCCCCCATTTCTCTCCCTTTTTACTGAGATGATACTTTTGTACCTCGCAAGGGTTAATGTGTAGTGGGTAGGACAGCGCCGGATTCGGCGTCAATCAAAACTTCCAGGTAATCTTTGCTTTCAAAGGCGGCGACGCTCCACACAACGCCGCTCGTGTGCGGGCGCAAGCGGAAATCCACCATCGCTTCCGGGTGTTGGCGTAGAAAATTGTCTCCACCGGCGGCGCGGAAGGAGAGCCACGCGACCTCAATTCCGTAGCGCGGCAGCGTCGGGATGATCTTCGGCGCATAGCTGATTTCCAGCGGCGGCACCCAGAACAGTTGCTCCCGCGCGACGACGACCGATGCCAGCGCGTGCAGCGCGGGTGAGTAGTAGTAGAACGACCACGTCACCGGGGGGACGTCGAGCTGCCGTCCTTCCGCTCCGGGCCGCCAGGCCGCTTCGGCGCGGATGAGCACGGCGTCTGCCGCCCAGGTCTGCGCGCGCGCCGCAGCCTGCTGCGCGGAGGCTTCCAGGGTCAGCCCGGAATCGGCGGCGCGCCAGATTTGCGTCTTGCCGGTCGGCGCGGCGGTCGTCGGCGTCCCTATGACGTTGAGCAGGCTCAACAGGATGAAGGCCAGCGTCACGAGCAGGACCAGGATCAATACCCCCAGGCCGATGCGCGTGAGCTGTTCCTTGTTGATCGCCACGCTCAGCTCCTTCGCAAAACCAGCGGCAAGAAGACGCGCGTGATAGTGGATGTTCCGGTGCGATAGAAGAAGTCGTCAGATACCCACCAGTTCCCCTCAAGTACGAATTCCACCCATACTACGTGCGCCTGCCCCTGGGCGTCAATTTTGACTGTCGGGAAGATTGAAAGTTTCTTCGCGCTTTCCGATGTATTGATGATGGAAGGCCAGGATGCTCCTTCATTCTGGGAGCAGCGCATAAAGATGTCTTCTGTTCCCGGCGTTCCTAAAG
The DNA here is from genome assembly GCA_034433375.1 of Anaerolineae bacterium. Lineage (GTDB taxonomy): Bacteria > Chloroflexota > Anaerolineae > B4-G1 > SLSP01 > DSWT01. Next base: position 7,062 of record DAOUAQ010000207.1, read on the forward strand.
GGGCGTAGAATCCATGCCATGCGACGCACAAACGGCCCCCGTTGAGCGCCAGCGATGATGTGGTCCAGGTTGGTTTGTTGTTATTCACCCGGATAGCCGGACCGCTGATTCTGATGGGAGCGGCGTCGCCAAGCTGGATATAGTTGATGTGCTGTTCTTCAGGGTTGATAATACTGCCTGTGCTGCCGGGAATTAATTCCGTCCACACGATATGAACTTTTCCCGTTGGCCCCACGGCTACGTTAGGGCGGACGGTATATCCCTGACTCGGCGGTGACACTTGCTGGGGCGCGCCTAAGGCCAGGGTTCCCGCGTGCCAGGCGCCAGGAGCATACCACACCGTATGTGTCAACGCCGTTGTTTCCTGTTCCCACACGATATGGAACTGTGTCCCTGTTTCGTTCGTTGCCAAACGCGGCGACCATATCCCGGCGGGCGTTATCCCTGCCGGAAGCACCTGAGCGTGGGTAATGATGATGGTGGGCGGCGACCATGTTGTTTCGGTGACGTAGCGATGCGTGTAATATAAATCCCACGGGTATCCGATGGTATCCGTATTGGTGGTGGCGGCGAAGATTAAGTGCATACCGGTTGGCGCAATCACCAGGCTGATTTCGACATTGCCAAACACAGGCGTGATGATGGTTTGCGCCTGAAGCGCGGTTGCATCTCGCTGCATCACCGCGCGCGGAATGCTGCGCGGATACCGCGCAGCCCCTTGCGCCCAGGCGGTAATCGCCTCGGTCCCCGAATAGGCCACGGCAGGATACCAGGCCGCCTGCCCGGAGGCCAACGGCGTCGTCAGGCCCCAATTTCCTTCCGTAGCCTCTCGCAGGAAGACGCCGTGCGTGGATACGCTGGTCCAGATCGCTGCCACACGCTCGCCGGATCCGAGCGCCAGATTGCTCTCGTCCATCGCATCATGCGAAGTGGAGAGATTCACCGACGGTTTCGCGCCGACCCAGCTTATCCCTTCTGCTGCGCTAACGACGGCGACCAGGCCACCCGCCAGCAGAATCGCCATCAGGATGCCGACCATACGTTTGTTCATGTTAAGGTACCATCACCAAATCAATGTTGACGCCGGTCGTGGTCGCCCCGCCCACCACATTGACCGGGGCCACTTGCCCGCGATAGAGTATGTTCGCCAGCCGCAGCTCCCCGACAACCGTGTACGTGCCGGCCGGAATGTTTGTGATGGTATAGTTGCCGTTGACATCGGAGCGCCCTGAGCCGACCAGGCGTCCATCCGCCGCGTAGACATAGACGCTGACGTTGCTTTGCGGCGGGCCGTTCAGATAGGTCACGCCCTGGATCGTGCCCGGCGGCGGGACGATGCCGGCCGGCGTGGGCGTGGGCGTGGGCGCCGGGTTGTCCACGGTGACCGTCACCGGCAGCAGCGCGCTGATGTTGTTGGCTTCGTTGGTCTCGCGGATCTGGTTCCACGTGTCCACCATCGCCTGGAGCGTGTGCGTGCCCACCGTCTTGAAGCCGCCGGGCACATACATGGTGAAGCTGACCGTTGATCCGGCAGCGATGGCGTTGATGGCGACGTAATCAACGCTGACCTGGCTCGTCAACACGCCGGTGGCATTGGCGTAGAGGTCCACCCAGAAGAGTGACGCCACATCCACGGTGCCCGTGTTTTGCACGCTGACCGTGACGCGCAGGTTTTCGTATGTGCCCAGGGGCGGCGAGTTCTGCAGCCGGATCCCCGTGATGCGCAGGTCCGGCAGCACCGAGGGCGTGGGGGATGGGCTGGGGGTGGGCGTGCTGCACGGACGGGAGAACGTGACTGTGGCCGGGGCGCCTACCACCGAGCCGTTGCTCTTCTTCGCAATGCCGGTGATGGTGTGGGTGCCTACGGTGACGAACGCATCGAAAGTGCAGGTGAAATTGCCGCCGCTTAACGTCGCCACGCACACGTGGCTCGTCAGATTGCCATCCCAGTAAAGATACATATTTTTGGCCGCCGAAGACCAGTTTCCGCCTATCACCGTGATGGTGGCGAATTGCTCGTTGGTGCAGGCATTGGCCGGCGCGCTGACGCTGATATAAGGATCGGTCGGCGGTCTGGTTGGGGTTGGCGTGGGCGTCCGCATCTGTACGATGGCGAGATCCTGGCTGCCGTAGCCCTGGACGATGACTGTGTGCCCGCCAACCAGTAGGGGCCACACGGTGAACATAAAGTTCCCGCTGGCATCAATGACGCCGCTGATCTGGTAGCCGGTCTGGACGATGCGCAGGGTGATGATCTGGTTGGGTTCTCCCGTTCCGCGCACCACGTTGGTGTCTTGCCACAACGGTTTGGTGATGACGATGGGGATCAACGGGCGCGGCGTGGGGGTAGACGTTGGAAGCGGCGTGTTGGTCGGCGTGTTGGTGGGGCCGCCGGGCGTGTTAGTCGGCGCAGAGGGGGTGTTAGTCGCTGTACTGGCCGGCGTGCCGGGCGTAGCGGTGGCGGTGGCCGGGGTGGTGGTTATACCAGGCGCCGGGCTTGGTGTGATGTAGACGCCCTTGAGGCTCTGGATGGTGCGTGAGTTGCGCACGTCAACCTTGAAATCGTCGGGGACGAAAGGCGCGAAGATAGGCGTCAGCGCGTAAATGCGATACTGTACCTCGACGATGACGCGATGGCCGACGGCAACGTCGTTGGGATCGGTATACTCTGTGCCGCCCGGCCCGGTATCGTAGCGAATCAGCACGGACAGATTGGAGGGGATGGACAGCACGACCGCGTTAGTAACGCGCTGGTTAATGCCGATATAGTCGGTGGGGTTAACCATCCCATACCGCGCCCCTTCGCGCGCGGCGTTGGAGACGTTGACGTAGATGAGAAAGATGCGCGCAAATTCAATCGTGCCGATGATCACCAGGAGCAGAATGGGGAGAATGAGCGCAAACTCCACAAGACCCTGTCCTTTTTCTTTTCGTTTTTCCATTATGCTTGCCCCCTTATTGCCAACGTGAAAATCTGCCAAAGTTTTTCCAATAATCATGATTCCCGCTCGTTACGATCATATTAAAAGTCTATCCCGGACGCCGGCGTCGCCGTGGGTTTGGGCGTCGGCGTCAAAATGGGCGCCGCCGGTACTGTCGCCGGTGTCAACAGACTGGAATCCGGCGTTGATGTGATCAGGTTTCTCAATTCTTCGGTGATGACGACGCCGCTCAACGGCCCGCCACTAGGCAGCGGCATCCTTTCCGGCGTCCCGGCCCGGTACGCTTCGCGGAACGTTTCCGGATTCTCCAGGGCCACCATCGCAATGATTTGCGTCTTCATGCACAGAGTTTGTATATCGTTCAGCATGGGAAGATTTCGCGGCGTCGCCTGCACTTTCAAGAGTTCCAGTTGTTGCACCTGTTGGCGGATGTGGTGGATGATGTACGCCAACATATTGGACATGACCGCCTCTGGCGCCCAGGCCGCCGACATCAGTGCGGTGCGGAACATGTAATCCGTTCGATACAAGACATCAACCGGAATGGCTTGCTGCTTTTCCACCAGCGCGCGGATTTCTTCCACCCGTTCGTCGGCCAGGGAGATCGCCAGCACAACTTGCGCTTCGGCATCGTCCATGGAGGCGAAAAGCTGGTCTTCCGAGGACAATTTCAAGCTGTAGAGTGGGTTGCCCGGCAAGGTGGTGCGGGCCGCCGAAACGAGCGGGCCGCGGAGCGGGATCAGGATGAAGGCTATCACCGCGATGGCCCCGGCGAACTTCCAGAACAGGTTGTTTGGGAATTTGACGTTGCCCCACACCGCGCGCCGGGCCGGAACCGCTGCGCGCTGCGTCGCGGCAAACGCCAGCGCGCGTTGCCGTCCCTCGTGCAGCCCCTCCGGCGGGCGGGGGACAGCGGCGTAATACACCCCTGCCTGCTGCGCCGTCTCGAGCAGCGGGTGGAGTGTTTCCGCTTTATCTGGATAGTGCGCCAGAACCACGGTGACATTCCGGGTTTTCTGCAGTTTTTCCAGGGATTCGGTCAGTAAAGACTCTGTCGTATGGGCCTTCATGCTTCGTTTCCTTGTTCGATCATTCTGCGCAGTGTTGCTAGAGCGCGGTGTTGTAAAGCTTCGATAGCGCCGGTACTTTTGTCCATGATTGCTGCGACTTCGTGAACTTTCATGCCTTCGCCAAAGCGCAAGACGAGCACATGCTGTTGGTCCGGTGTGAGCTGGTCGAGCGCGCTCGCCAATGTCTGGAAGGCTTGCCTGCCGGCGGATGGCGCATTCCCATCGTCAGCCACGTCATGGTCGCTCTCCAGATGCTCTTCCAGCGGCACCTGGATCATCCGCGACTGCTCGCGGTAATAATCAATGACCCGGTTGTGGGCGATGCGGTACAGCCAGCCCCGAAACGACGTCTGCCAGAACCGCTCGGACTGGATTGCCTGGAGCACCCGCACGAAAACGTCGCCCGTCAAATCTTCTGCCACTTTGGCATCGTGGACGCGCCGGTACAGATACGTGTAAATGAACGGAGCGTAATGATCGTACAATTCGCCGATGGCCTGCTCGTCGTAGGCTTGCGCGCGTTTGAGCAAGGCGTGTTCGCGTGTTGTCATTTCGCTCTCCTAATATATCATGACGAAAAACTAACCAAAACCATACGGGTAGCATAAAGCAAAAAACGTAGAACGCAATGGGTAATGCTTGCGTCTTACGTCTCACGTTTTACTTTTACTTGTGCAAATCCCGAACTATGCTATAATCCACTTCGTCATGGGCGGTTAGCTCAGATGGTTAGAGCGCTGCGTTGACATCGCAGAGGTCAGAGGTTCGAGTCCTCTATCGCCCACAAGATATAGTAACATTTACGTCGTCGCGGTTTCCAGCATTATGGAAACCGCGACGATTTATTTGAGAGCCACCCCCTTATTAGTTGTCAGTCATCCGTTTTTACCCGCAAGCGTAGCCACTCCAGCGCCGTTTAAGCCGGGCCGGCGGACGCCACCTGACGTATCCGAAGCGCCAATCTGCTGCGCAAAGCGCCCAAAGACACCGGGGGAGTCTACAGGGATGGAACCCCAAAGCGGTTCCCGCACTTCACAGATCCCTCCTGGCGTACATCAGATACGCGCCTGCCATGCTCGCCGCGATGAGCGCCAGCGCCAGCACGACAAACGTCACGTCAAACCTGGATTCGCGCAGCAGCATCCCCGCGTCAAAGTACTTGAACGGGGAAAAGTAGTTGAGAAAGTTCAGGTCTTCGTCCAGCCCGGAAATGATCGAAAGGAAATAGGTTCCTAGCAGCAGCGATACCGCCAATGAACTGGCCCGCCGGTACTGTTTCAGCGCGCAGCCCAGGAAGAGACCGATCGCCAGGAAAATCAACTGTATGATGAAAAGCGCCAGCATACATAAGGCCACAAATTTGTAGAATGTGCCGTCAGGGTGAAATTGTGTCGTGCTGGCGAGCGAAATGCCCCAGGTGATGAGCAACAGGGCCGCGCAATTGACCAGCGCGGCCAGCGCCTTGGCGGTCACCACGCGCCCGCGTGTCACTGGCAGGGTCAGCGAAAACTCGACGGTTCTGTCGCGCTCTTCTTTGGAGATGATGTCGCTGCCCCACATCGCCGCCGCAATGGACAGCATGAGCGCATAGTAGGTGAACATGAGGCCGAAAAAGCCGGCAACCGTGGTCAGGTTGAAGGCTTGCATATTGAACGCCGCCAACATGGCCGGGGGCATGGCATCCAATATCGCCAGCATCTCCGGGTTTTCGTAATAGGCGGTAAACTTGGACGTTCCGACCATCACGAACAGGATCACAATCACGCCCCAGATGATCAATGATTTCAGGTTTGCTTTCAGTTCTCGCGCAAAGATATTCATTTCTGGCCCTCCTTATACCACGGCGGGGATATTCCGCCGGGTATAGAGCACATAACTGCTCCCCAGCGCAATCACAATCACCGCGACGCTGACCAGTACCAGAGGCATGTCGTAGGCCCCGTGTTGGATGATGTACTGCGGATCAAAATGCCTGAAGGGCGTGATCTTTTCCAGGATGCTTTCGCCGAGCATGTCGCCGAAAACGTTCAGGAAGTACATGCCAAATCCGAGCGCCATCGCATAAGGTGTCACGCTCCTGATCCTTTTCACCAACAGCGAAATGACCAGCCCCACCGTCAGGAAAAACAGTTGGAATACCACGATGCTCAGCAGCAGCAACAGCAGGGGGTTCGCTTCATACGTCCTGTCCCCTTTGAACAGGTTGATGAAGCCGAAACTGCTGATCCAGACGACGGCGTTGGTGATGGTCAGGCCGCTCAGCGCGGCGAGCAGCTTGCTGGTCATGATGTGCGAGCGCCCCACCGGCTTAGCTAACAAGAAATCCGCCGTCCATTCCCTCTCTTCGACGGAGACCAACGCAAACCCATAGTTCGCCGCCTGGATCGCCAGACAGATCTGGACAAAGAGGAAGATCAGGCCGAAATAGCCCGGAATCGTGGCGAGGTTGATACCGTTCATGCCAAAGGCGGTGAGCAGGGCCTCCGGGAATTTGGACATCATGTCATTCAACAGCTCTGCGTCTTTGGCAAAAGACGAAAACATAGACGCAAAGACAAAGATCACCGCCGTCAGCGCCAACGACCAGGTGATCACCGATCTTACGTGCATTTTGAACTCTTGCTGGAAAATGTTCGCGCGCATAGGCATCCCCTATTCGTAATAGTGCATGAAGATTTCTTCTAGGGTCGGCTCTTCGATGGTCACATTGGAGACCGTGATCCCGCCGATCTTCTGCATGAGCGCGTTGACGTCGCCCTTGTAGAAGAAGTGGACTGTGCCATTGCTGTGTTCCAGGTTGGTCACGCCGGGGATGTCGAAATACGCGACGTCCAGCGCGTCGGCCTCCACCAGGACTTTTTTGTATTTGTTCTGTTGCAGGGTGCGGATATCGGCGATTTCGATGATCTTGCCCTCTTTGATGATCCCCACCCGCGAGCACATCCGCTGCACCTCGCCCAGGATGTGCGACGAGAAAAAGACCGTCACCCCGCGCCGGTTCTCCTCCTGGATCAGTTGGAAGAATTTGCGCTGCATGAGCGGGTCGAGGCCGGCGGTGGGTTCGTCGAGGAGCAGCAATTTGGGCTGGTGCAAAAGACCCTGCACAATGCCCACTTTCTTTTTATTGCCGTAGGAAAGGTCTTCGATGCGGCGATGCAGCTCCAATTCCATCAGCTCGGCCAATTCGTGCATACGCTGCGTGCAGTCTTTGCGGTAAAAACTGGCCGAATATCTGAGCAGATCAATCACCTTCATCCGCTCGTAGTAGAAAACGTCGGAGGGCAAATAGCCGATGTCCTGTCGCAGTTCAGGCCCGTACTTGATGCAGTCCTTGCCAAAGATGGTGGCGCTGCCGCTGGTCGGGTAGATCAAGGACAGGAACAGACGGATCGTGGTGGATTTCCCTGCCCCGTTCGGCCCAATGAAGCCGAAAATCTCCCCCTCGTTGACCTGAAATGAGACATCCACGATACCTCGCGCTTTGCCGTAATACTTGGTCAGATGGCTCGCTTCAATGACGCTCATAATGACGCTCCTTATGAATGGGATTTTGACCGCATAAAGTTGTGCTTCAAGCGTTGACCCCCAAGAAGGGGGGGCGTTTATGAGAAGTTTACAGACTTTACTGCTCCTATTATACACCTTTTCGCCTTGACAAAATTGCACAACCACGCACAATGCCACAGAAAACGCTACAATGAGGCTGTGCATGGATAACATCGTTATGAAATACTGGCGCTTGATGGCGCTGTTTGCCTTGTCGTTGTTGCTGACCGGCTGCGTGACGTCTACGCCTGGGCCGACGCCCACGCCGACGCGCACTCCGTATCCCACACACTCACCGACGCCGACGTTGACGCCGACCCCTATTCCCCCCACGCCTACACCCACCCCCGCGTTCCCGGTGACGGCCGGCTGCGCGGCTGGCGTCCCCGATGCGGCGTGCGCCCGCTTCCGCGAGCGTGTGACCGAGGCCGCGGCGTACTTCGCCTGGAGCGACGATGCCGCGCGCGCGGACACGCTTCTGGGCGGCGCGGACGTGCCAAACGCGACGCTGCTCGGCGCGTGGACCTACGCGGTCGCCGCGCCTTTTTTCACCGTTGATGATGACGTCACGACCGCCGACGTGCGCGCGACGTGGAGTGGAACACCCGCCGGTCCCTTCACCCTCCACGCCTTGCTCGTGACGACCAACACGCGCGACGTGCTCGTGTCGCTGTGGGGAGCGCCCGCCGCAGGCGCGCTGCAACTCGTCGCGGCGTCGGATCTGCTGACCGCAGCGGAGCAGATGGACGCCTGGGCCATCGTCCCCTTCGATGCGCTGGAACCGCGGTGGAAGGCGCTGCGGGTGGACGGCCTTTCGTTGCTGGACAAAAGCCTGGATGCGGCGACGTACCCGCTGACGGTGTCGCTCTACTGGGGCAGTGCGGGGCGTCTCGAAACGTTGGCCTTGCTGCCGCGCGCGCCTGAAACGTTCTCCAACCGTAATGCGCAGAATATGACCCTCGTGATGATGACGGGTGTCACGGCGATGGCGCGGGGGACAGGGCGACTGATGGACGCGAAAGGCGTTACCTATCCGGCGCGGGATGTTTTGCCCTGGTTTACCAGCGCGGACATCGTTCACATCAGCAATGAAGTGTCCTTCAAGCCAGACTGCGTGACGGAAGGCAGCGGCACGATGTCGTTCTGCTCTCACGACAGTTACATTGGCTTGTTGGAAGCTGTCAACGCCAGCGTCATCGAGCTGACCGGCAATCATCTCGTGGACAAAGGCATCGCGCCGTTGCGTCACACCCTGGAGATGTACAAGGAACGCGGCTGGCAGTGGTTCGGCGGCGGCGAAAACTATACCGATGCCCGCCAGCCGGCTCTCTTCGAAAAAGGCCCTAACAAAATTGCTTTTATGGGGTGTAACAGCGTGGACAATCCTTACGACTGGGCCACCGACACCTTGCCCGGCGTCTTCTCCTGCCGCCAGACTGACCGCAAGGCGCTCGATCCCGAAGATGTGGCGTATCTCGCAACGACGATTGCCGATCTGCGCAGCCAGGGGTACAATGTCATTTTCACCGTGCAAGAGTACGAAACCGAAAGTTACACGCCTTTTATCGGGCAGGTCAACGATTTTCGCACTTTTGCCGGTCTGGGTCCAGTCTACGTTCAAGGCAGTCAGGCGCATCAACCGCAGACGATGGAATTTTACAATGGCACGTTTATCCATTATGGCCTGGGAAATTTCTTCTTCGATCAGATGTGGACAGAAGGGCAGCAAGGATTTGTGAACCGCCTGGTCTTCTACGACAACCGTCTGCTGAGTATCGAGCTGCTCCCCACGTGGCTTGAGGAATACGGACGTCCCCGCCCGATGACGGTAGGCGATCCTGTGCCCGGCGCGGACCGTCAGCAGTTCCTACAGATGATTTTTGACCTGCGCCCACGCTGAGGTTTTCACTGGCGCATTAAACAGACAAACATGTTCTTAAAATGCAAAGGCCCAGTGTGACGCAAAGACTATTCGACTGACGACTATCAAACTATTCGGAGGAGGGTGTGATGACATTACCGACTATTGCTGTGATTGGTTCAGGTGTGATGGGGGAAGCTTTGATGAAGGGGTTGCTGCGCCAGTCCTTGATCGAGCCGCAGCACATCATTGGCGCAGATGCGTGGCGTGAACGACTGGGCAGTCTGGCAGCGCAGTATCAAATTCGCGTGTCGTCGGACAACGCGGCGGCAGCGCAAGAGGCCGACATCGTATTCCTGTCCGTCAAGCCGCAAGTGATGGGCGTAGTGCTTGACGAATTAAGGGGACACGTGCAGCCTGGGGCGCTGGTCTTCTCCATCGCAGCAGGGGTGCGCATTGAGACGCTTCGCCAGGGGCTTGGGGTGGAGAGCATCATCCGGGCGATGCCGAACACGCCTGCGCAAATCGGACAGGGGATTACCGTGTGGACGGCGACTGCCGCTGTGACCGAGCAGCAGCGCGAGCACGCTTTGACGATCCTCAAGGCGCTCGGTGAGGAAGTCTACGTCGGCGACGAGCATTATTTGGATATGGCGACGGCGCTTTCCGGCACCGGCCCGGCTTACGTTTATCTGTTTATGGAAGCCCTGGTGGATGCCGGCGTTCATCTGGGATTCTCACGGCACATCGCGCAGAAGCTGGTGTTCCAGACGGTGATCGGTTCGGCGAACTTTGCCCGGCAGTCCGATATGCATCTGGCGGCGCTGCGCAACCAGGTCACTTCCCCTGGTGGGACGACGGCTGAGGCGCTCTATCACCTGGACAAAGGCGGGTTCCGCACGGTGCTTTCGCGGGCGATATGGGCCGCCTATGTTCGCTCGGCGGAACTGGGCCGCGACAAAACGTAGCTTTGTGGTTTAGGGAAGGCAGCGCAAAAGCAGCGGGGGCACGCCCCCGCTGCTTCGATGAAGACACCCTTGAGGGGATATTTACTGCGCCTGGTTCTGCAAAGCGTTGATTTGTTGCATCAGCCGAGACTTGAGACGCGCTGCCTTGTTGGGATGAATGACATTTTTCTTGGCAGCCTTATCCAGTTGGCTGGCAGCCTTCGGCATAAGCGCCTGCGCCTCGGCGGCTTTGCCGCGCGCAATGGCCTCACGCACCATTTGCAGCGCGCCGCGCATTTGCCCTTTGACGTGCCGGTTGCGCAACCACTTGCGATATGAATTACGAACTTGCTTTTGGGCTGATTGAGTATTTGCCACGCTTGTTCCTCCAAAACATCTGCTAAATCTTCCGTTACCGAGCGAGAGTATACCTTATATTCGTTTTTTGTCCAGTTTGCGCCTCAAAAAGCAAAAATCCCCCTGATTACACAGGGGGATTTCGTGAGGAGGAAGCAGGGCGTATCTGGCGCTAGTTGCCACCACCACCGCCAGAGCCGCCACCATTCCCGTTACCCGATCCGCCGTTTCCGCCGTTCCCACTGCCGCCGTCGCTGCCGCCGGTGCCGGT
>DAOUAQ010000208.1:0-4798 GCA_034433375.1 Anaerolineae bacterium
GCTGAGGCCCTGCACTACTTCCCGATGTGGCGGACGTGGTTTGGGCTGTGCGGCTTCTGCAAGCTGCTGTGGAACGACGTGGTCCCGCCGGAGAACGCCTACACGCCCGAACCGGCGAAGATCATGGGCCACGTCCAGAACTACGTGGACATCTTCAGCGGCGTGACAGGCCGCGCGGTGACGGTAGACGATTTCATCGCCATGGCGGAGCGCGTCTACAACTTCCAGCGCGTGTTCAACATCCGCCTGGGCAAGGGCCTGCGCGACCATGACGCGACGCCCTACCGCTCCATGGGACCGGTGACGGAGGCCGAGTACCTCTCTCGCCAGGAGCGGTACGACGCCCAACTCAGCGAGTGGCTCAATCTCGACCCCGCCCAAATGACGCTCGCCGAAAAAATGGCCGCCCACCGCGCCTACCGCACCGCGCAATACGAGCGCCTCACCGACGCCGTCTACGCCCGGCGCGGCTGGACCAACAACGGCGTGCCCACGGCGGAGAAGTTGCGCGTGTTGGGCATTGACTATCCTGACGTAGTAGCAGTCGTGGAAAAACATCTCTAGCTCTCAGCGGTCAGCCGTCAGCCAGAAAGGCTACCATCCGCCGAAGGTTAACGCTGATCGCTGAAAGCTGATAGCTGAAAGCTGATAGCTGAAAGCTGATAGCTAACCATGATTACTGTCAACAAACACCACCCTCTACCCTGGCGCGAAGGGATGACCGTCCGCGACGTGCTGACGGCGATGCGCTACACCTTCCCGCACATCATCGTCGTCATCAACGGCGCGGTGGTGCGCCACGACGCCTACGATACGACGACCGTGCCGGATAACGCGGATGTGCGCGTGGTGCATATGATTGCAGGGGGATGACGGCACGCCGGCGCCGATCAGGAATTTTCAACAAACAAAACGTCGCCGTTTGGCATTCGTTTCCCATTCGCGTGCGGCGGGCGTCGCCAACACGTACCGAAATGCCCCTAATTGCCTGCAACTACAAAGGCGGTACAATCGTAAGCATAGCGTTCGATTCAGCTGTTTTGACCTTTCGACTTTCAACTTTGGGCGCTTTGTGGAGGAAAACACATGGTAAGCTGGATAGGCATTGCGGTGAAAGTGCTGATGCTCTTTGGGATGCTCATTGGACTGGCGGGCATGGTCGTCCCAATCTTTCCGGGGGTGACGGTGATCTGGGCGCTGGCGCTGCTCTACGGCATCATCTTCGGCTTTAGCGGCGGCGGGTGGCTGTTCGCGGTAATCACGGTGTTGACCGTTATCGGCTGGGTGGTGGATAACGTGATTATGGGCGGGAAGGCCCGGCAGGGCGGCGCGCGGTGGACGTCTATCGCGCTCGCGTTCGTCGCGGGGTTTGTGGGGAGCATCTTCCTCACACCGCTCGGCGGCATCGCCGCGACGCTCGGCGCGCTCTACCTGGCGGAGAACGCGCACCGCAAGAACCGCGCCGAGGCGTGGGCCGTCACGAAAAGTATGGCGCTCGGTTGGGGCTGGGCGTTCGTCGCCCGCTTCTCCATTGGCCTGGTGATGATCGGCCTGTGGGCGGTGTGGGCGTGGTAGGAGAAAACGTTCTTTCATCAGCAGATTGAGCAGATTTTCGATTGGCAGCATAGAAAATCTGCTTCATCTGCTAAATCTGCTGACAAGAACTTACGTCTCCGGTTTAGCCTTTTCGGCAAGCTTGACGGCGAGATCGCCGATGCGCTTGACGGTTTTCTCGCTAGATAGCGCCGCGTCCACCTTGTCGGCCTTGTCCGGGCGCTGCGCCTTGATGTAATCCACGGCTGTTTCAAGCGCCGCAGCAGCATCCTCTTCCGGCAACCCCATAACCTGCGCCAGACGTTTGATTAATGCATCGAGACCCATAGTCGGATAGTCCTTAGGGTTCGTAAAAGTATAACTTCCCGAAGCTGTGGCCGGTCTCCGACCGCGCCACCGTGGCGTCAGGCATCGGCGGGCACGGTCAAAGACCGGCCCGAGCGGGAAGTTGTTTATTTACAGACCCTTAGTCGGATAGTCCTTAGTCGGATAGTCGTATGACGGTATTATACGCTGAAACTCTAAATTGACGCGGGACGACTGCCAACTACGCGATTATGCGACTACCCGACTCCCCGACTACACGACTATACGACTGACGACCACCCGACTCCCCGACTAAATGCGGTATAATGACGCCCGGAGGTCAACGGAAATTATGACATCGTCGTCACACAATCGCGTGATCCATTACGTGCTCGAAGGCGCGGCCGTACTGCTGCTCGTGACGCTCGCAGCGCTCATCATCATCCTGCATCTCACCCGCCCGGAAATCCACAAAAGCGAGCAGATTGCGGCGCTGGAATCCACGGTGCAGGCGCAGGTGCTGAGTGTCGCCAACGAAGAAACCACCGTGGATGAGAACGGCCTGGTCATGGTGTTCCAGGAACTCGAACTGGAAATCCGCTCGAAAGGCGAGCTGCAAGGGCAAACCATCACCGTCAGTTATAACGGCATGGGACCGACGTTGGATTCGGCGCGCTTTCGCAAAGGGCAGCACGCGCTGGTGATGATCTCCAAGCGTCCTGACGGGCAGACGTTCTTCCAGGTGGCCGACCACGTCCGGCTTGGCCCTATCGCCCTCATCGTCGGCCTGTTCGTCGCGCTGACGCTGGGCATCGGACGCGGCAAGGGCTTGCGCGCGCTGCTGGGTCTCGCGTTGAGCGCCCTGCTGATCGGCGGGTTCATCATGCCGCAAATCCTCGCCCACCGCGATCCCACGCTGGTGAGCCTCGCCGGGACCGCCGCGTTGCTGGCCGTGACGCTCTACTTGATCCAGGGCTGGAATCCCACCGGGCACGCCGCGTTGCTGGGGATGCTCGCCGCGCTTGTCGTGACCGGCGCGCTATCGGTGGGCTGGACAAAACTGGCCTATCTCACCGGCTTCGGCTCCGAGGAGACCATGTTCCTGCAAGCGATGGGCGTGGGGATCGAGATGCGCGGCTTGCTCCTGGCGGGGATGATCATCGGCGCGGCGAGCGTGCTGGATGACGTGGTGTTGGCGCAGGCCGTGACGGTGTTCGAGCTGGCCGCCGCCAACGCCGATCTCTCGCGGGGCGAGCTATACCGCCGCAGCATGAAGATCGGCGTCACCCACCTGGCTTCGATGATCAACACGCTGGTGCTGGCCTACGCCAGCGCATCCCTCCCCCTGCTGCTGCTCTTCTTCCTCTACCCGGAGCCGTGGTATCTCACCATCAACCGCGAACTCATCGCCGAGGAAATTGTCCGCACGCTCGTCGGCAGCGTCGGCCTGATGCTCGCCGTCCCGCTGACAAGCGCCATCGCGGCGTGGGTAAGTAGACAGTAGACGGTAGACGGGGACGGAAGCCCCTGTCTACTGTCTACTGTCTACCTTCTACCTTCTACAGGATTTCCCGCAATGCCTGCAGCGTCCGCTCGATGCCCTCATCATCAATCCAATAGTGCGTCACCGCGCGGAATGTGCGCGCCGAACGCGAATTCATCAGGATGCCGTACTCGCGCAAGCGTTCTGAGACCTCATCCGCTGTCAACGTCACCTGCGGGGCGAGGCTGAAGTAGAGGATGTTGGTGAACACCGGCTCAACCATCACGGTTGGCATCTCCGCCAGTCCCTCGGCGAGCCGCTTGGCCCGCGCGTGATCCTCGACCAGCCGCTCCGTCATCTGTTCCAACGCCACGACGCCGGCCGCCGCGATCACGCCAGCCTGGCGCATCCCGCCGCCGAGCACCTTGCGCGCTCGCCGCGCCTCTTTGATGAACTCACGGCTCCCACACAGTACCGAACCGACCGGCGCACACAACCCCTTCGAGAGGCAGAATGTCACCGAGTCGGCGCGCTTCACCAGTTCGCGCACGTCCACACCCAACGCCGCCGCCGCGTTGAAGATGCGCGCGCCATCCACGTGGATTTTCAAGCCGTGCTCGCGCGCGACTTCGGAAATCCGCTCCATATACCAGAGCGTCAGCGGAACGCCGTTGCAGACGTTGTGCGTGTTCTCCAGGCAGATCAGGCGCGTGCGTGGGAAGTGCTCGTCGTCGCCGCGAATCGCATCGCGCACGTCGCTCAGGCACAGCGTTCCTTCCATCTGGCTCGGTACGGTGTGCGGAATGATGCCGCCGAGCGCCGCCATGCCACCCTGCTCGAACAGGAACGTGTGATTCTTGTCGCCGACAATCACCTCGTCGCCGCGTCCGCAGTGCGCCAGCAGCGCCGCCAGGTTCCCCATCGTCCCGCTGACGACGAAAACGGCGGCTTCCTTGCCCATCCGCTCCGCCGCCAGCGCTTCCAGCTTGTTCACGGTGGGGTCTTCGCCGTAAACGTCGTCGCCGACCTCGGCATTTGCCATCGCTGCCCACATCGCCGGCGTGGGCTTTGTGACGGTATCGCTGCGTAAATCTACAATGTTCATCAAGTGCTCCTTTTCTCTAAAACTGAGCACTAATCTACACGAATCCCCACGAATAGCAATCAAAGTGCAATTCCAGTACACGGATTAGCACGGAAACCACGGATTTTTTCCTTAAAAATTCCATAAAATCCGTGAAATCCGTGTACAATTTCATGCACTCTTGACGACAAAGTCATTCTGACTTTCACCATTCGTATGAAGGTATGGAGATTCGTGGCGAAAATGAGTGCTCTAACGCACAAGCCCCCGGATAACCGGGGGCTTGTGTGTGCCGAAGGTGGGAGTTGAACCCACACGACCGTACGGTCACTACGCCCTGAACGTAGCGCGTCTGCCTATTCCGCCACTTC
>DAOUAQ010000209.1:0-9316 GCA_034433375.1 Anaerolineae bacterium
TGCGCACTACCGAACCGCTCCGCCCCGGGCGCAAGGCGCCCCGCCGCAAAGGCCAGCGCCGCAAGCGGTTCTCAATGTGCTACAAGTCGGCCCGTTAACTTAATGACATTGACATGCAAGTTGGTTAACAATGATGGAGAATCGAATCACCCATACGCTTGAATTACTCTCTGGTAGCGGGTCTTTCTTGTGCCACATTGATGAGAATGAATATGAGCGACTACAGTTGCTTTTTGATAATTTCGCAATACCTAATGCTGGAACAGTCGTATGGGATAAAAGAAATCCTATGAATGCAGGCCGGGGTATCGCTACCCAACATGAGTACATCATTTGGCGATCAGCAACAGAGACACCAATTTACTTGAGAAACGAGAACATTTTAGCGATGTTAAGTGCTGCCGCCAAGATTATCAAAAAACATGGTGGTATTTCACCAGAAGCGCAGACCGAATATGCCTCCTGGGTTAGCAACAATGTGTCTCTTAGCGGTGGAGAGAAAGCCTATCGTTATCTTGACGATACAGGCCAAATATACCAGAGTGTAAGTCTAAGAGCACCAGAACCGCGAACTGACCCGAAATTCCATATTCCTCTGGCACATCCCATTACTGGCAATCCTTGTCCAGTACCTCCAAATGGTTTTTCACGCACGCCCGAAACATTACAAGATATGGTGCGGCGAGGCGAAATACTTTTTGGGTCAGATGAAACAACTCAACCTCGTCAGAAGGTGATCCTGACAGAGCAAAAGAGAAGACAACTCTCTTCTGTAATACAGGATGCACATAAGGGTAAGTCCTATGTTGAGCCGATGGAGCTTGATTTCCCCTACTGTCATCCGGTCTCTCTGTACGAGGATCTTCTGGCATCAGCGACAAGCTCAAATCGTGACATTGTTATTGATTTCTTCGCCGGTTCCGGCACAACCGGTCACGCCGTCATCAACCTCAACCGTGAGGATGGCGGACGGCGCAAGTTCATCCTGGTAGAAATGGCCGACTACTTCGACACCGTCCTTCTACCGCGCATCAAAAAAGTCACCTTCACGCCGGAATGGAAGGACGGCCAGCCCAAGCGCATGGCGACGGCGGAAGAAGCCGCACGCGGGCCGCGCCTCGTCAAGGTCGTCCGCCTGGAATCCTACGAGGACGCGCTGAACAACATCGCCTTCGATGCAACGTCCGGCCAGCAAGCCTTGCCCTTCGAGGATGATGTGCTTCAGTACATGCTCATGTGGGAAACGCGCCACAGCGAGACGCTGCTCAACGTGGAAAAACTGGCGCGCCCCTTTGCCTACACCCTGCGCATACACCGCGACGGCGAAACCCGCGTCCAGCCGGTGGACCTGCCCGAAACCTTCAACTACCTGATCGGCCTGAACGTCCAAACGCGACGGGTGTATCTCACACAGAGACACGCAGACACAGAGAAAAATCTGAGTGGCTTTGTGGCTTCGTGTGAAAATTCTCCCCGGCGCTACCTGGTCTATCGCGGCGTCACCCGTGCGGGTCGCAAAGTCGCCGTCCTCTGGCGCGAGACGGAGAACTGGACGGAAGAAGACTACAATTGCGACCGCGACTTCGTGACTGCGCGCAAACTGACCGAGGGCGCGGATGATATTTACGTGAACGGCGATTCCCTTATCCCCGGCGCGCGGGCGCTGGATGGGTTGTTCAAGGAACGCATGTTTGGAATGAGGAATGAGGAATGAGGAATGATGAGTGAGAAGCAGGATATTCTGGTAAGAACCAAGACATTTGCGTTGCGGATTATCCGGCTCTATACGGCGTTGCCGCAAACGACCGAGGCGCAGGTGCTGGGAAAACAAGTCTTGCGCTCTGGCACATCAGTAGGCGCGCAAGTGCGCGAAGCGAAACGCAGCCGTTCGGATGCTGAGATGATTAGCAAGACCGAAAGCGCACTCCAGGAACTTGAAGAGACAGCCTACTGGCTTGAACTGCTTGCCGAATCTGGCATCGTCAAGGCTGAATTGCTCGCCGATCTGCAACGCGAAACCGACGAACTCACCGCCATCCTTGTGGCCAGCGTCAAAACCTTGAAGGCGCGGAAAGCAAAATGAAGCCATCTTCCTCATTCAGCACTCCTCATTCATCATTCCAGGAATACGTCAAACTGGAACATCGCCTCACCCTGCTGGCCTGGCTCAACAGCCTGCTGGGTTACGGGAGCAACCGTCAGTTGTTGGAAGATACCAAGAACACGGCGGAGGGCTTCGGCGCGGATGGGCGCAGTTTCCTCTATCATCACCTGATTGCCAGAGGCAGCCAGGTCCTCCTCCACCCTGATGCCCTGCTCCGCTACGACGAGAACATCCACGCTCACCTGGAGGCTATCAACCGTGGCCGAACGGAGCGCATCACCCTGCGTTACTTCCAGTACCTGGCCGCCCTCTACACCGAAATCTTTCTCGACCGTCTCTTCGACGCGCGGGCGCGCCTGTTGGCCGACCTGAACGCCTTTGCTGCGCAGCGTGAGGAGTTTCACACAGAGACACAAAGACACACAGAAGACCTGGGCGTCTCTGCGTCTTTGTGTGATGACTTTTCCGAAGCCGATCTGACCAAACTGGCCTACTGGATGGCGACCGGCAGTGGTAAGACGCTCCTCCTGCATGTGAACTATCGCCAGTTTCTGCACTATAACACCGAACCGCTGGATAACATCCTGCTGATCACGCCTAACGCAGGGTTGAGCGAACAACACCTGGCCGAACTGGCGCTCTCCGGTATCCCCGCCCGCAGCTTCGACCTGAACCACAGTAGTTTGTTGACCGGTGGAAAAAACACTATCCAGGTCATCGAAATCACCAAACTGGTGGAGGAAAAGCGCGGCGGCGGCGTGAGCGTGCCGGTGGAAGCCTTCGAGGGGCGCAATCTTATTTTCGTGGACGAAGGCCACAAAGGCTCTGGCGGCAAGGTCTGGCGTCAGTATCGCGACGATCTGGGCGCAACCGGCTTCACCTTCGAGTACAGCGCCACCTTCGGGCAGGCGCTCTCCGCTGCGCGCAACGATCCACTCACCGCCGAGTACGGCAAAGCCATTCTCTTCGATTACTCCTACCGTTACTTCTACGGCGACGGCTATGGCAAGGACTTTCGCATCCTCAACCTGAAGGACGAAACCCGCGTCGACCAAACAGAGATACTTCTTCTGGGCAATTTGCTCTCGTTCTACCAACAACAGCGCCTCTTCGAGGAACAAAGCGACGCCCTGCGGCCTTACAATCTGGAAAAACCTCTGTGGGTCTTCGTGGGTAGCACGGTCAACGCTGTGTACACCGAAAACAAGCAACCGCGCAGCGATGTGCTGACTGTGGCGCGCTTTCTCCATCACGTCTTGCAGGATCGCGCCTGGGCGGTGAAAACTATCCGGCAAGTGATGGAGGGCAAAACTGGCCTGGTCACGGACGGACAGGATATTTTTCTGGGGCGGTTCAAGTATCTGGACGAGATCAACCTGTCACCGCAGCAAATATATGCGGATATTCTCACCCGCCTCTTTCACGTCTCGGCCGGCGGCGGCCTGCGCCTGTGCGATATCCGCAGCGGCGCAGGCGAACTGGGGCTGAAAGCTGCCGGCGCGGAGGAGTATTTCGGCTTGATCTACATCGGCGACACCGCCGCGTTCAAAAAACTCGTCGAGGGAGACTCGGCCGGCATCATTCTGGAGGAAGACGCCATTGCCCATTCGCTGTTCGAGCGCATCAATCGCCCGGATTCCGGTTTGCACATCCTCATCGGCGCCAAGAAATTTATGGAAGGTTGGAACTCCTGGCGCGTCGCCAGCATGGGGTTGCTCAACATCGGGCGGCAGGAAGGCTCGCAGATCATCCAACTCTTTGGGCGCGGCGTGCGACTACGCGGCAAGAACTTTATGCTCAAACGCAGCGCCGCTCTGCCTGAAGAACCCCCGCAGCACCTGCGCCTTTTGGAGACGCTCAACCTCTTTGCCGTGCGCGCCAACTACATGGCGCAATTCCGCGATTACCTGGAACGGGAGGGCGTGGAGGTCGAACCCGCCATCGAATTGCCCCTCTTTGTGTGGGCCAATGAGCAGTTCCTGCAACGCGGTCTGGTGGTGCCGCGCCCGCCCGAAGGCCGCGACTTTGCTGCAGAGACGACGCTTGTGTTGAGACCCGATCCGGATATCCATACGCAGGTGGATATGTCGGTGCGCGTGCAGGCGATGGAAAGCACGCGGTTAGGCTTGCATACGGCAGAAGCGCGCACCGGGCAGGCGCGAGCCATTCCGCCGGAAAGCTTGACCTGGGTAGACTGGAGCCAGGCCTATCTCGACCTGCTGGCCTACAAATCGCGCAAGGGATTGACCAACCTGATCATCCGTCCTGAGACGCCGCGTCACATTATCGAGCAGGTCCCCTGCACGATCGTGGCCGACGAGGCCGTCGTCCGACCACGGTCGTTTGCTAACCGCGCCTTGCTTCAGCAGGCCGTCACGCATGTGCTGCGCCGGTATGTGGACACATTCTATCGGGCGCAACGCGAGCAGTGGGACGCGCAAACGACGGTCTATCGTCCTATGGATGCTGACGATCCCAATCTGGGTTTCAACCGTGGCGTGGTGCGTGAGAAGGCCAGTCCGGCCTACGTGGTCAAGGTGTCACGCTCCGAGCCACAACTGGTGGAAGCCATTCAGCAGCTTATCAAAGAGGCGCAACGCCTTTACCAGGAAGAAAATGCCGGCTTACCACGCATCCATTTCGACCGCCATTTGTACCAGCCGCTCCTGGTGGAACAGGTCGAGAAAGCGCAGATGATCCCGCCGGGACTGAAACCGAGCGAGGCCCAGTTCGTGCGCGACCTCAAAGATTACTGGAATGTCGAAGAGGGCAAATCTCTGGCAGGCAAGGAAGTGTATCTCTTGCGCAACCTGAGCCGAGGCCAGGGGGTGGGCTTTTTTGAGGAACGGGGCTTCTACCCGGATTTCATCCTCTGGATTTTGGATGGCGCAAGTCAGCGCATCGTTTTTGTCGAACCGCACGGCATGGTTTATGCCAAAGCCTACATCCACGATGAGAAGGCGCGCCTGCACGAGCGGCTGCCGGACTTAGCCGGAGAGATTGGGAAGCGGAGCAACCGTAACGATATCCGGTTGGATGCCTTCATCATTTCCGCTACGCCATACGCTGATCTCTATCAGCGTTATGATGATGGAACGTGGGATAGAGCAAAGTTTGCCGAGAGGCACATCCTTTTTCCCGAGCGCACTCAAGGCTACGATTATATGGAGAAACTGCTTAGAGATAGTTAGCGCCTCCGTATAGCCTCCCACAACGCAAACGCCCGCCGGAGTTCACCATTCCAGCGGGCGTTGTGTGTAAGTTCATACGGCGGATGCGCTGACTGCTGTATTTTCCATTGCGTCTATAGGTTGTTTAGGGTATACTATAAGTACGCTTATGTAGCAAGGAGTCGCTTATGGAGTGGACGATTGAACAACAAGTCTTATTCGATACGTTACGCGCCCGTCAGTTGGCCGGAACGTTGACAACAGAGGAGCAATCTTGTCTGGCCGAATTAACAGCCCAGTTGGAGGCTGAGGAAGCGCGCTACTTGGCGCCGGCGACTGCCCGTATGCGCCTCGAACAAGCGGCGCTACGCGAGCAATTGGCGGCGCTGCAAAACGAAAATGAAGCATTATCACGGCTTATGCATCAACAAGAGCAGCTTGCGGCCGACGCGCGTCAATGGTTAGCTCAGTTCGAACAGCGGCGTCAGCAGATTCAGCAAACCTATATGCGCATAACCGGCCAGGCTTTGGCTGCGTCAGGAACTCTATGACCCTTACCCCAGAACTGCGCGCCGCGGTGCGTGAGATGTATGGTCGTCGTTGCGGGTATTGCAGCGTCTCTGAAGTATGGGTTGGCGGTGAGCTGGAAATTGACCACTTTCACCCGCTACGCTATGGCGGCGCAAGCGTCTTGGATAATTTGGTCTATGCTTGCACCATTTGCAACCGTTTCAAGAGCGATTATTGGCCTCTTGCTGATGCCTCAGAAAGCTTACGACTGCTGCACCCCGTTCAGGATGATCTGAGCGCGAACTTAGCTGAAACGGTGGATGGGCGGTTAGTAGGGCTAACGCCGCGTGGTTGGTTTCACATGATCGGCTGCATCTCAATCGCCCGCAGTTGATCGAGATGCGTCAACTACGTCGGATCGAGCAGATGCTACAAAACGAGATCATTCAAGCGCAGGATATCCATATACAATTGCGCGCGCGCATCCGTAAACTGGAAGCCGAAATTGCTATGTTACAAAAGACGATTGTTCAACTGACGAAGTAAACAAAAGAAATAGGGGAACATACCTGAACTACAAGTACCCGCCGGAGTGTCGTACTCCGGCGGGTATTTTTGTGTGTCAGTTTACGCCAAACACTCCGCCATATCCGCCTCCACCGTCGTAATCGGCGCGATGGCGAAGTTCTCCACCAACACCTTCAGCACGCCGGGCGAGACGAACGCCGGCAGCGTCGGGCCGAGTTTGATGTTCTTGATCCCCAGGTAGAGCAGCGTCAGCAGGATGACGACGGCCTTTTGCTCGTACCACGAGAGGATGAAACTTAGCGGCAGATCGTTGATACCCACGCCGAAGGCGTTGGAGAGCGCCACGGCGATCTGAATCGCGGAGTAGGCGTCATTGCACTGGCCCACGTCCAGCAGGCGCGGGATGCCGCCGATGTCGCCGTACTGGCCCTTATTGAACCGGAACTTGCCGCAGGCCAGCGTCAGCATCACCGTGTCGGCGGGCGTCTGCTCGGCGAACTCGGTGTAGTAGTTGCGGCCCGGCTTTGCGCCGTCGCAGCCGCCGATGAGGAAGAAGTGCTTGATCTGCCCTGCTTTCACCGCCTCGATGACCTTGTCCGCCACACCGAGCACGGCGTTGCGCCCAAAGCCCACGGTGATATTGACATCCTCTTTGTCCTCCGCGAACCCGCCGAGCGCCAGCGCCCGCTCGATGACGGGCGTGAAGTCCTTGCGCCCGTGCTCGTCCGCCTCGATGTGCTCCACGCCGGGCCACGCCACCAGGCCGGTGGTGAAGATGTTGTCCACATAATTGTCGCGCGGCTTCTGGATGCAGTTGGTCGTCATCAGAATCGCGCCGGGGAACTGGGCGAACTCCCTTTGCTGATTTTGCCACGCGCTGCCGTAGTTGCCATACAGGTGCGCGTACTTCTTCAGGCCGGGATAGCCGTGGGCGGGCAGCATCTCGCCGTGGGCGTAGATGGTGATGCCTTTGCCTTCGGTCTGCTGCAGCAGCATCTCCAGATCGGGCAGATCGTGGCCGGAGATGAGGATCGCGGGGCCTTTGCGGACGCCGGTCGGCACGCTGGTGGGCACGGGATGCCCGAAGTGTTCGACGTGGCCGTTGTCGAGCAGTTCCATGCAGCGGAGGTTCACTTCGCCGGTTTTCAGCGTCAGGGCGATGAGATCGTCCGCGGTCAGCGTGTCGTCGCGGATGGCGCTCAGGGCTTCACTGAAGAAGTGGGTGACGGCGGGATCTTCCTTGCCCATGATCCGGGCGTGATCCGCGTAGGCCGCCATACCCTTCAGCCCGAAGAGGATGAGGGAGCGCAGGCTGGTCACGTCGTCGTTGCGCTGTTCGAGCCGGAGCACGAACTTTGCCGCTTGCTTCAGCATCCCCTCGACGGTGTCCGCCGGGACGAGCGCCGCGCCTGCGGGCAGTGCGTCAGCATCCGCGCCGCTGGCGGCGACGTAGGCCGCGCGGGTTTGCTCTTTAGCGGCCTGCGATTCCAGGACGATGTCGCGCATCCGTTCCGGGTCGAAGTTGACGTTGGTGACGGTGGTGAACAGTCCTTCGATGATCGCCGTGTCGGCTTCTGGCGTTTCCTTGCCCAACCCGTGCAGCTTGTGCGCGTAAAACGCGATGCCGGTGAGGTTTTCGATGAGCAAATCTTGCAGCGCGGCGACGATCGGGTCCTTGCCGCAAACGCCGGAAACGGTGCAGGCTTCGCTTTTGACGGCTTGTTCACATTGGTAACAAAACATTGTACGCCTCCATAAGTGATTTTCACCAAACCTGACGGGTTTTCCGAAACCCGTCAGGTTTTATGTTCTGATGATAGCACAGGGAGGCGCCGTTGACTACGACAAAAGTCTGATTACAGGGTTACGGTGTATAGATTTCCCACTTGCTGCCCATCGGATCGAGTTCATAGATCGTCTGATTGATGTCTTTGAGCCAGATCGTGAACTGGCTACCCTGCCGCCAGGTATTGAACCCGGTTTCGGGCGCGGTGGCCCAGCCCAGGTTATCATGCACTTCGGGATAAGTGCGCCAGATGAGACCAAACCCACGGATGGGTTGGTGGAAGCCCACCGGCGGTTCGAGGCTTGAATCATATTCGGGATCACCCTCTTTGAAATTGTCCGTGTAGAGCCGGTACGAGTGTCCTCCGTCATTGTCGAAGAAGACGTAGATGGACTTGCTCGGTTCCAGCCAAAGCATAAAGCCGTGCTCGAAAGGCTGCTGCGCGGCCCAACCGATTTCCGCCGGGTTCGGACACTTTCCCTGCATCGCGGTAGCCAGTTCGGGAACCCAGGTATTCACGCACGGCCCAGGTGTCGGTGTGACGCACGTGGTGCCACAGCCGCCCGGACATGCATCAGGGCAATAGTAGACCTCGTTTGCGGCGCATGCGGGCGGCGTACACATCACGAAGGGCGTGTTAGTCGGGCTGGATGTCGGTTCGGGGGGCGATGTCGGGGTGGGCGTAAACGTTGGTCCGGGCGTGAACGTTGGGGTGGAAGGCTCGGCAGTGGGGGTGGCGCACGTGGTACCGCAGCCGCCGAGACACTCGCCGGGACAGTAGTAGACTTCGTCACTCCTGCAGGCCGGCGGCGTACACATCACGTAGGGGGTCGTGGTAGGAGCGGTCGAGGCGCGAGGCGTCACACGCGGCAGATTGCAGGCCAGCAGTGCGAGCATCATCAAGACTATACCCAGGAATCTCGTTGTGCGCATTTTTTCTTCTCCAAAATCAATCGTAGGGTAAACTGTCAGTTTGCCCGTGGTAAACTGTCAGTTTGCCCGTGCGTCAACACACAAGCTAACAGCTTGCGCTACATCTTCATTTAATTACGTCTGTTGCGGGTGTGAAACGCAGATAGGTTGTGGTCGCTGCATCCAGGTCGGTGTAGACGCCGCGATACTCCGGTGGAAGCAGAGTTGCCAGTTGGTACATCATCTCGTCGGTGATTTGCTGACGGATTTGCCGGGTCACTCTTTCGCCGCCAGTATCGATGTGGA
>DAOUAQ010000210.1:0-18350 GCA_034433375.1 Anaerolineae bacterium
TGCGCACTACCGAACCGCTCCGCCCCGGGCGCAAGGCGCCCCGCCGCAAAGGCCAGCGCCGCAAGCGGTTCTCAATGTGCTACAAGTCGGCCCGTTAACTTAATGACATTGAATTGTTCATATCGCCACGTAATCCAGGCGAAAATGAACGTCGCGAGTAGAAACATAAGCCAGCGACGCCAGCCAATACGCGGCCAATCGAGGAATTGGCTGAGCTGCCATAAGCTGAAAAGCCATAACGCCCAATTGAGCAGCATCCAAATGGCTCGTGCTATCTCAAAAGGCAGCCAGGCAATGGGAGCGATACACCACGCGAACCAGGGTGGATTGTAATAAGCATAATTCCCGACCCGACCTGTGGCAGCAAGAAGTGCAGGGGCTAACTCGTGGAAGTTATAGGGATTGCCGCCAGCGAGTAGCACGCGTGCTGCCGCATAATAGCTACGGAAATCCTGCCCAAACCACAATAGCGCCGTTATTGCCATAAAGAGGCTGGCAATCAACCACGCGCTTAATGCCGCAAAATCGGCGCGTTTGATCCATCTGGCCTTGTTGTTCATCGGTTAGGAAGTCAAAGCACGAACATCACCAGGCGAAACCCTATCCCTCCTCCTGGGCCTTGATATACTTCGCCAAAACTTCCTCAGCGATTTCGAGACGCTTGAGCGTCGTGGCGCGTCCTAGCGCCTCGATGCTGCCGAAGAGCGGCGGGGAGACTTCCTTGCCGGTGACGGCGTTGCGCACGATGCTGAACAACTGCCCGGCCTTTAGCCCCAACTCGTCGGCGAGCCGGCGCATAGGTATTTCCATCGCCGTCGCTTCGAAGTGGACGATGCCCACCAATAAGGTTTGCACACGGCGTATAGCATCCAGACTTTGCTCCGCCGTCATCTTGCTGCCGATGACTTTCTCCACGGGCGGGATGGCGATGTCGGTGAAGACAAAGTCGGTCAGTTCGACCACATCGCGCAGGGTCTTCAGCCGCTCCTGAACCAGCGGAACCAGCAGTTTGAGCGTTGGGATGATTTCCACCGGCACGTCCGGCGGAATCAGGCCAGCATCTGCCCAAAAGGGGATGAGCCGCTTGAGCAGTTCTTCCTGGGAGAGGGCGCGGATATACGCGCCGTTTATCCAGTTGAGCTTGTCGTAGGAGAAAACAGCCGGCGCAAGGTTGATGCGCGTGATGTCGAAACGCTCGATCAGCTCTTCGCGCGTGAAGATTTCTTGTTCCTCCCCCAGGCCAGGCGCCCAGCCGAGCAGCGCCAGGAAGTTGAAGACGGCTTCTGGCAAATACCCTTGCCGCCGAAATTCGTCAATGGATACCGCACCGTGACGTTTGCCGAGCTTTTTGCCATCCGTGCCGAGTACCAGCGGCACGTGCGCGTAGACAGGCGGCTCCCAGCCAAACGCTTCGTACATCAACAAGCGTTTTGGTTCGCTGGAGATCCAATCGTCGCCGCGCATCACGTGGGTGATGCCCATTATGTGATCATCAATCACGACGGCGAGGTGGTAGGTGGGAAACCGGTCGCTCTTGAGCAATACTTGATCGTCGAGCAAGCGATTCTCGAAGACGATGTCGCCTCTGAGGATGTCGCGCATCACGGTGACGCCTTCACGCGGCACTTTGAGGCGGATCACATGAGGCTGGTCGGGCGATACTTCGCCGACAGGCCGGTTGCGGCAGCGCCCGTCGTACATCGGCGTCTCGCCGCGCGCGCGCTGCGCTTCGCGGACTTGCTCAAGCCGCTCCGGCGTGCAATCACAGCGGTAGGCTTTCCCCATCGCCACTAATTCCTCGGCTTTCTCTTGATAAATCGCCGTTCTCTCGGATTGCACGTATGGTCCGTAGTCCCCGCCGACTTCTGGCCCTTCATCCCAGTCCATCCCCAACCAGCGCAAGCCGCCGGTGATGACCTGCAAGGCGTCTTCGACGTAGCGCGTGCGGTCGGTGTCTTCGATGCGCAGGACGAACTGCCCGTGCTGTTGTCGGGCGAACAGCCAGTTGAAGACGACGGTGCGGATGTTACCGATGTGCGGATGTCCTGTTGGACTGGGCGCAAAACGAACGCGAACTGTCATAATGATCTCCTCCGAGAATAGCGAATTGCGAATGACGAATCAGCGAATGGGCGAATCACGAATCCCCAATCCCCTCCCGTCTACTGTCTGCCGTCTACTAATATTCCATCCGTTTGTGGCGCATAGCAACGCTCTCCACCAGCCCCAATCCCACGAAGGTGATAACCAGGGCGCTGCCGCCGCTGCTGATAAAGGGCATCGGCAGTCCGGCGACGGGGATGACGTTGAGGTTCATCCCCAGGTTGATGAGCAGTTGGTAGAAGATGTAGGTGATGACGCCTGTGACGATCAATTGCCCGGTGACGTCGGCGGCGTTGGCGGCGATGCGCAGCAAACGCCACAAGAGCAGCCCGAAGATGAGCAGAATCAGCGCCGCGCCGACGAATCCCAACTCCTCACACACAACGGAGAAGATGAAGTCGGTGTGGCGCACACGCAGGAAGTGCAACTGGCTCTGCGTCCCGGTGGCGAAGCCCTTGCCCATCAATCCGCCTGAGCCGATGCTGATCAGGGCTTGTTGGATATTGTAATACGCGCCTGGATCAGTGGTGGGATCGAAGAAAGTGAAGATGCGCTGGCGCATATAATCGTCCATATTGGCCCACAAAATGGGCGCGGCGACCAAACCCAAAATACCAATGCCTTGCAGGTACCCTAGTGAGATACCGGAGGCAAAGAGCATCGCCGCCCACGTCGCCATGTAAAGTGTCGCGGTGCTCAGGTTAGGTTGCTCGAACACGAGAAACGCGGCCAGACCGGTCATCAGGAACGACACGACGAGTTCCTGGATGCCGGGCGGACTGGGCGCGTTGCGCGCCAGCAAACTGGCCTGGCTAACGATCAGCAAAATCAGAGCCGGGAAGGCCAGTTGGATCGAGACGCCGCCGACGTAGATGAACCGGCGCACATCGCCGATTTCGCTGCTCCCGAAGAGCAGTGTAAAGATGAGGATGCCTATCGTCAGAATATAGAGCGGCCATTGCAGGCTCTCCAGCCAGCGATAGTTGATGAAAGCGACGAGGAACATCACGACGACGCCGATCGCGGCATAGACAGCCTGTTTCCGCCAGGTATCGGCCAGGTCTGTGGAACCCCGCGTGGCGCTGTAGATCATCATCAGCCCGGTGACGGCGAGGAGAATGGCGATGAGCAGCAGTCCCCAATCAAAGTTTTCCCACGGTGACGTGCGCATACGCTTATGACAGTCTTTTCCTCGGCGTGTAGAGAGGAATATCGGCGACCAGGCGCGTCTCGCGCTCGTCTTCGGTGAAGTTGACCTCGACTTTGGTAGGATCAATCTCCAGGTGTTTGGAGATGACGGCGATGATCTCATCCTTCAACATAGCCAACATGCCCGGCGATATGTTGGCGCGGTCGTGCGCGAGCACGAGTCGCAATCGCTGTGCAGCAATGTCCTTCCCTGAGTTTTTGCGCGGTTTGAAAAGGTTGGATAAGTTCATAACGCTTCCTCTCAACGCGAACCAAAGAGACGTTTGAAAAGAGACGGGGCTTTCAAAGGCGCGAAGGGCACATCTTCCCCCTGCAGACGCCGCGCTATATCCGCGAAGGCCTGCCCGGCGGCGGAACCATTGTTGAGGACGACGGGTTGTCCGCGATTGCCGGCCGCGAAAATCTCCGGGTCTTCAGGGATGAGGCCGATGAGATCAACGGACAGCATATCCACCACATCTTCCGGCGCGAGCATCTCTTTGCGCGCGACCAACTCCGGCTTGATCCGGTTGACGATCAAACGTGTCGGCGGGCCGCCTTCGGCCTCCAACAGGCCAATGACGCGGTCGGCGTCGCGCACCGAGGCGATTTCCGGGTTGGTCACCACCAACACCATCTCTGCCGGAGCCGAGGCGCAGCGGAAGCCGTGTTCGATCCCAGCGGGCGAATCAATGAGGACATAATCCACCATCTGCGCGGCTTCATTGGCGACGCTGACCATCTGCTCGACGCTGATGGCATCTTTAGCGCGGGTTTGGGCGGCCGGCAGCATAAACAGCTCCGGGAAACGCTTGTCGCGCACCAACGCCTGCCGGAAGCGACAGCGGCCCTCAATGTAGTTGACAATATCGTACACGATGCGGTTTTCCAACCCCAACATCACGTCCAGGTTGCGCAGTCCAATGTCCGCATCAATGCAGATAACCCTGACACCCAACATCGCCAGCCCCAACCCGATATTCGCGGTGGTGGTGGTTTTGCCGACGCCCCCTTTTCCCGATGAGATGGTAATGATTTTTCCTGCCATGTTACTCCCTTGTTGACCAGGGTTCGACGACAATGTTGCCCTCACTGACCTTCGCGATTTCAGGCAGCGATTTGCGCCGCCGGCCCTCAGGCGGGCGACCGATGTGTCCGGCAATGCGCAGTTGCGCGGGCGCCAATTCCAGGGCGCAAATGAAAGCCTGATCGTCGCCGAGCGCGCCGGCGTGGGCCAACCCGCGCATCTTCCCCCACACGATGATGTGCCCGCCGGCGATGATCTCCGCCCCGGGGTTTACGTCGCCGATCAAGACGATATGTCCGGGATACTTCAGGCTTTGGCCGGAGCGCAACGTGCGCTGGACGATCATCGCATTGGCTTCCGGCAGTGTCGCCGCGGCCGGGGGGTCTTTAGAAGGCGCTTCTCCTGGCAGGCGTGTGCGTAGGCCATAAGAGCGCGTCGTGTGGATGGTGCTTTCGTTTTCGCTCAAAACAGCCCACAGCTCCATATCGTACTGGTCCAGAATCGCGCGCAAGGCGAGCAGATTTTCCGAGGTCAGTTCCCGGTTCCCCATGTCCAGGATCACCCGACCGCCGCGAAAGAAGGTTTCGGCGTCGTGCAGGGCATTGTCCAGCCCCTGGAGCACATCCGCCCAGGATTCCGCCAGCGGGCGGAGGAGAATGCCTTGTTGGGTTCCTTTGAGTGTGAGCGCCATGTCTTCCATAACAAGGGCATTATAGCATAAATCGAGGTCGCGTAAAATTACAGGAGTGTGGCAATTTGCAGAATGAATCTGTAATGCCACGTTCGGAGAGCAGTCACAGCACAGTCATTTGCACGCACTACCGATTTTCCGCTTTTGCTGTATAACTTATATAGTCGGTACGCTAAACTCTCCATTTTTTGTCAGTTGATGAGCAGATTGCTGACTGTTTATTGTACGAATTTGTTGTTGGACGGTTAACGTGGTATTTTATACTTCAGGAAAACAGGGAGTTCAAAGTATGAGTGTCAAAGAAATAGAAATGGCTATCACGCGACTGCCCCTCACGGATTTTAGTGAACTAAGAACGTGGTTTGAGAATTACGCCGCACAAATGTGGGATAAACAGATCGAGAGAGACTTGAAAGCGGGGCGTCTTGACGCGCTGCTGGCGGAGGTTGATCAAGAATATGAAGCAGGGCTAGGGCAGCCATTATGAAACATATCGCCTTACCGCGCTTCTGGCAGCACTATCAACAACTACCCAAAGAAGTGCAAGAGTTGGCCGATAAAAATTTCAAACTACTCAAGAGTAATCCATATCATCCATCGTTACAGTTCAAAAAGATTGGCGATACACAATCATTATGGTCAGTTCGTGTGGGAGCACACTACCGTGCGCTAGGTCGAGAGAAGCGCGAAGGCATTGTGTGGTTTTGGATCGGTACACATGCCGAATATGATAAATTGTTAGCGTAAGCGTTAGCGGCAGTTAGGGAATAAAGGTGAAACAATGCGTGTGGCGCTCCGTCTGTTGATCGTGATAGCGGTTCCCCTGGTCTTGGTGATGGGGGTAGTCCGGTTGTTGACCCTGCCGTGGTATCCGGCGTGGGAATACGCCAAACCCGGCTTCCCGGAAGACCCTTTGGCGATGGCGCCGGAGGAGCGCCTGCGTCTGGCGCGCGCGAGCATCGCCTTCCTCAACATGCCGCGTGGCGCAGCGAGCCTGGCCGAGCTGCGTTTTGCGGATGGGACGGCGGCCTTCAACGCGCGTGAGATCGGCCACATGGACGACGTCAAGCTGGTCTACGACCGGCTGACGGCGGCGGCGCTGATCGCGTTGGTCGTTGCAGCGGCGGCGGTGTGGCTGCTGCTGCGTCAGGGCCACGCGGCGACGGTCTGGGGCGCAGTCTCGGATGGCAGCCTGCTCATCCTGTGCGTGTTGGTGGGATTGGGCGTGTGGATGGCCGTCGGCTTCGAGGCGTTCTTCACCGCTTTCCACGGCGTCTTCTTCGAGGGCGACACCTGGCTTTTCGCCTACACCGACACGTTAATTCGCCTGTTTCCGCTTCAGTTCTGGTCCGACGCCGGCCTTTTGATCGCCGTCGGCGTCGGCTGCATCGCCTTTGTTCTGGCGTTGCTCGGTCGCGCTATGCAAAAACGAATGGCGAGTGGCGAGTTAAGAGGTAAGAGTTAAGAGTGGCGAGTTACGAATTACGAATTACGGGTTAGGAATCTGTTGATTTGCTGATTCGCTGACTCGCTGATTCGCTGATTTTCAAGGAGGATGACGATGATAAACCAACCGCCTGTATGGGTGAAAGATGCGATTTTCTATCAGATTTTCCCGGATCGGTTCGCGCGCAGTGAAAAGCTGACCAAACCGGCAAACCTCGAATCGTGGGAGTCTTTGCCGACGATTCGCGGGTTCAAGGGCGGCGATTTCCTGGGTATGCTCGAACATCTGGATTACCTCGAGGATCTGGGTATCAACGCCATCTACTTTTGCCCGATTTTCCAATCCGCCGCGAATCACCGCTATCACACCCACGACTATTACACCGTGGATCCAATTCTGGGCGGTAATGGGGCTTTCGCGCAATTCCTCGAACAGGCGCACAAGCGCGGCATCCGGGTGATGCTGGATGGCGTGTTCAACCACGCCAGCCGGGGGTTCTTGCAGTTCAACCACATCATGGAAAACGGCGCACAGTCGCCCTACGTGGATTGGTTCATCGTCAAGAAATATCCGCTGCGCGCCTTCGACGACAACCGCAAGCCCAATTACGTTTGCTGGTGGAACAACCGCGAGCTGCCGAAGCTCAACACCGACCATCCCCAGGTGCGCGACTTCATCTTCAACGTGGCCGAGTACTGGCTGCGCCAGGGCATTGATGGCTGGCGGCTGGATGTCCCGTTGGAGATCAAAACGCCCGGCTTTTGGGAGGAGTTCCGCCGCCGGGTGCGGGCCGCCAATCCCGAAGCCTACATCCTCGCCGAAATCTGGGACGCGGCCAGGCCCTGGCTGCAAGGCGACCATTTCGACGCGGTGATGAACTATGGCTTCAACCGCGCGTGTTACGGCTTGTTTGGCTATGAGGCATTGGATATCACACAGCGCCCCGGCGGATTCAAGCTCAAGCGGCTGGACGCCCGGCACTTTGCCCGGCAGATTGATCACTTGCTGAACCTGTATGCGTGGCCGATGACGCTCGCGCAGTACAACCTGATCAGCAGCCACGACGAGCCGCGCTTCCTGACGATGGTAGGCGGCGATAAACGCCGGCTGCGTCTGGCGACCCTGTT
Source organism: Anaerolineae bacterium (assembly GCA_034433375.1). GTDB lineage: Bacteria > Chloroflexota > Anaerolineae > B4-G1 > SLSP01 > DSWT01. Next base: position 7,584 of record DAOUAQ010000210.1, read on the forward strand.
CCAGATGGCCTTCCCCGGCGCGCCGAGCGTCTATTACGGCGATGAAATCGGGATGGTGGGCGGCGCCGACCCCGACTGCCGCCGCGCCTTCCCGTGGGATGAAAGCCGGTGGGATCACGACTTGCGCGCGGATTTCAAACGCTTTATCGCGCTACGCAAGGCGCACCCCGCACTGCGCGCTGGCGACTACGTCACACTCTACGCCAAAGACCTCGCCTATGCGTTCGCGCGCACCCACGCCGAAGAAGTGGTCGTCGTTGCGCTGAACGCCGACACGACCCCCGTGAACGTTCCCATCAATTTGGCCTCCATCGCGCCGGCGGATGCCGTCCTCACCGAGGCATGGACGGAGACGCAACACCCCTTGACCGGCGGCGCATTGACGCTGCCGATCGGCCCGCTGGAGGGGCGCGTCTTGCTCTACCGGCCAACGCGCTAAAATTGGCGCACTACGAACCGGGTTTCTGACAGAAACTCGGTTTTCGTGTGAATATATACAAAATTCTTATTTTGCTCTTATGATTTTCCAATGATTAGCGGTTATACTCATAGTCGGAATGATACGAATCCTGGAGGTGAAAAATGAGCAAAATAGTAGGTATTGATCTAGGAACGACAAACTCTGCGGTCGCCCTGATGGAAGCCGGACAAGTGACCGTTATCCCGACGGCGGAAGGCGGACGGTTATGTCCATCCGTCGTGGCCTTTACCAAAAACAACGAGCGTCTGGTCGGCGTGCCGGCGAAACGGCAGGCCGTGGTCAACTCGGAGAACACGGTTTACTCGGTCAAACGTTTAATGGGACGGCGCGCAGATGAGAAGGAAGTGCAGATCACGCGCGAGATGGTGCCGTACACCATTGTCGCCGGATCGCAGAGCGACGCGCGGGTGCAAATCCCGGTAACCAACAAGGATTACACGCCGCAGGAAATCTCGGCGATGATTCTACAAAAGCTCAAGAAGGACGCCGAAGCCTATCTGGGTGAACCGGTCACGCAAGCCGTCATCACCGTGCCGGCGTACTTCAACGACAGCCAGCGCCAGGCCACCAAAGATGCCGGGCAGATCGCCGGTCTTGAGGTGAAGCGCATCATCAACGAACCGACAGCGGCTGCTTTGGCCTACGGCCTGGATAAGAAAGTGGATGAAACCATCCTCGTCTTCGACCTGGGCGGCGGTACGTTCGATGTCTCGATCCTGGAAGTGGGTGAGGGGCTGATCGAAGTGAAGTCCACCAATGGTGACACCCACCTGGGCGGCGACGACTGGGACGAGCGTGTTGTCCGCTGGCTGCTGGGCGAGTTCAAGAAGCAGCAGGGCATTGACCTTTCGCACGACCGCCAGGCCATGCAACGCCTGCGCGAGGCGGCGGAAAAGGCCAAGATCGAGCTTTCCACAATGATGGAAACCGAAGTCAACCTGCCCTACATCACCGCGGACGCCACCGGCCCGAAGCACATGCAAATCCGCCTGACGCGCGCCACCTTCGAGCAGATTACGCGCGACCTCCTGGAGCGCTGTCGCGTGCCCTTCGAGCGCGCGTTGACCGATGCGAAATTGTCGGCGAAAGATCTCAACGAAGTCGTGCTCGTCGGCGGAGCGACCCGTATGCCGATGGTGCAGGATTTAGTGCGCCAACTGACCGGCGGCAAAGAGCCGCACAAGGGCGTCAACCCAGATGAGGTCGTTGCGGTAGGCGCGGCCATCCAGGGCGGCGTTTTGGGCGGCGACGTGACCGACATTCTGCTGCTCGACGTGACCCCGCTTTCGTTGGGCGTCGAGACGTTGGGGGGCCGGATGACGGTGATGATCCCCCGCAACACAACGGTCCCGGTCCGCAAGAGCGAGATCTACACGACCGCCGAAGACAGCCAGACCGCCGTGGACATCAAGGTTTACCAGGGCGAGCGCCCGATGGCCGGCTACAACATGCTGCTCGGACAATTCCGACTCGACGGCATCCCGCCCGCGCCGCGCGGCATCCCGCAGGTCGAAGTAACCTTCGACATTGACGCGAACGGCATCCTCAACGTCAACGCGAAAGACAAGGCGACGGGGCGTGAGCAGCGCATCACCATCACCGCGAGCACGAACCTGAACCCGAACGAAGTGGATCGTCTGGTCGAAGAGGCCAAGTTGCACGCCGAGGAAGACAAGAAGCGCCAGGAGTTAGTGGACGCGCGCAACCAGGCCGACCAGATGTGCTATCAGATGGAGAAGACCTTGAGCGACCTGGGCGAGAAAGTACCCGGCAACCTGCGCGGTCAGTTGGAAGGCATGATCAACGACCTGCGCCAGGTGAAGGACAGCAGCGAAGACGCCGCGCTCATCCGCCGCAAGATGGACGAGCTGCGCCAGGCCGCGATGAAATTAGGCGAACAGGCCTACGGCGGCCCAGAGGCCCCTGGCACACCCGGCCCGAACGTTGGTCCCGGTTATGGTCACGGCCCGCAGAGCGGGTCGCAGAGCGGCCCGCAAGGCCCCGATGTGGTGGACGGCGAGTTCCGCGAAGTTTAGAACCTGGATAGGATTTGAGCGCGCGGGGTAAATTGTTACCTTGACCGGGAGGGGGTGGCCTTAAGTCACCCCCTCTCGTATAACGTGAAGAGTGAGGGCAGTATGACAGATGCAACGAAAAAACGACGCCGCATTTCGGTGCGCCGGCCAGACGAGGTCGCTCCCGAACCGGATGTCGTTGCAAAAGCCGAACAGCCGCAAGCGCCGCCCACCTCTGCCGTGGATATGACACACGCGGAAGAGGCGGTGGATTGGCGCGACATGGCGCTGCGCCTGCGCGCGGATATGGATAATTATCGCCGCCGGCAGCAGCGGCTCGCCGAAGAGCAGGTCGGGGTCGAAAAAAAACGCCTGCTGCTAGGTTTTCTCGGCGTAGTGGACAATCTTGACAGAATTATCCGCTATCTCGACCCGACTAACCCGCATCAGCAGAGCATCAAGGCCACGTATGATGATATGATGAAGCTCCTGCGCCTTGAGGGTGTCGAACCGATCGGCGCGGTCAACACGCCCTTCGACCCGCTGCTGCACGATGCCGTGGCGATGATCCCCGCATCGGATGGTCAGAAAGAGACGCTGCTGATCCTCGAAGAGGAACAGAAAGGGTATCGCATAGGAGATCAGGTCTTGCGTCCGGCGCGGGTGATTGTGGCAAAACGGTAATAGCGCGGAGGTGAGGGGATGGAGTACAAGGATTACTATGGCGTGTTAGGCGTTCCCAAGGGCGCGAACGAAAAGGACATCAAGAACGCCTATCGCAAGCTGGCCCGCAAATATCACCCGGACATGAATCCCGGCGACAAATCGTCTGAAGAGAAATTTAAGGAACTCAACGAAGCCTACGAAGTGCTCTCCGACCCGGAGAAGCGCAAGCTGTACGACCAGTTCGGCAGCGAGTGGAACACCTGGCAGCAGCACGGCGGCCAGGCGGACGATTTCTGGCGGCAGTGGGCCGGCAACCAGGGCGGCAGCTACCGGCGCGCGACGCCCGAAGACATCAGCGGCCTTTTTGGGCAAGATAGCACGTTCTCCGACTTCTTCCAGCAACTCTTCGGCGGCGGCCTGGGCGGCGCTTATAGCGATCTTTTCGGCGGCGGAACGACGAGCCGGCGCGCTCCCCGGGCACGGCGCGGGCAAGATTACGAGCAACCCGTGGAGATCACGTTGGCGGAAGCCTACCGGGGAACAGCGCGCATTTTGCAGATCGGCAACCAGCGCATTGAGGTCAACATCCCCGCCGGGGCGGATACCGGCACGCGCGTGCGGGTGGCGGGGAAGGGCGCGCCTGGGCCGGGCGGCGGTCAGCCCGGCGATTTATACCTGAGCATCGAGGTACTGCTGGATGCCCAGTTCAAACGCCGCGGCGAAGACATCGAAACCGTCGTCCCTGTTGATCTCTACACCGCGGTATTGGGCGGCGAAGTCGCCGTGCCGACGCCGGGCGGGCGCTCCGGGATGTTGCGCATCCCGCCGGAGACGCAAAACGGCGCCAGGTTCCGCCTGCGCGGACAGGGGATGCCCGTTCTCAGCCGGCCCACAGAGCACGGCGATCTCTACGCCGTCGTGGAGGTCAAACTACCATCCCGGCTTACGGCGCAAGAGCGCGAGCTGTTTGAGTCGCTGCGGAAGTTGCGGGCGAATGAGTGATTAAGAAGATTGATTTTATAGAAATTATGTGATACCATAAGGTAAGGAGTGTAACTGAACCTACGGCACAGCGCCGGGGATTAACATTGTAACCGCGAATCGCGCGAATTTTTAAGAAGATTCGACGAATGCAGACATTCGCGTAGCTTTGCGAGATTAGCGGTTTATTTTCAGAGGAGGGCACGCAGATCATGTTTAGACGAATACTCTTTGCGCATAATGCTACACCGGCGGCCGAACGCGCGCTTTTATATCTGGAGCATCTCGCGCGGTTGGAAAGCGCCGAAGTGGTTGTCCTGCACGTTTACGAACTGCCGGAGCGTTACCTGGCGATGCAAGGCTACGCGCCCCTGGTCGAGCAATTGGAGATAGTGGCGCAGGAAGTGGTCAACGACACGGTTGAGTACCTCCAAAAAGCGGGGGTCTCGGCATTGGGCATTATCCATGCCGGCGCTCCTGCCAGGACGATTCTGGAAACCGCGCAAGAGGAGAAGGTGTCGTTGATCGTTCTGGGCACGCGCGGGCCATCCAACATGACCGATATTCTGTTAGGCGACGTGAGCACCGAAGTGCTGCGGCACGCCAATTGTCCCGTCTTTCTGGTGCCGTGAGTTGACTATGAAACCAAAACTTTATACCTTGCTCGTTGTCTTCATCTTGTTTGTGACATCGCTCGGTTGCATTGCGTTGCAGCCGGTGACTGGCCCGACCGCCGCGCCGCTTCTGCCCACGGCTGTCCCGCCAACCGCTGTCTCGCCGACCGCCGCGCCGCTCAGCGTCGCCCCGCCAGAAAATACGCTCGCGCAGTTGGAGACGCAGGTCGAGGCCGTCTATGCGGCAGTCGGCGACTCCGTCGTCCACATTTCCGTCACCTCGATGGGCTATGACTTTTTCTTCAACACCGTCCCGCAGGAGGGCAGCGGCTCTGGCTTTGTCTACGACGACGCGGGCCACATTGTCACGAACTACCACGTGATTGAGAGCGCCAAAAATATCCAGGTGATCTTTGCCGACGGCGCGACATATACCGGCGAGGTCATCGGCTCAGACTCGACCTACGATCTGGCGGTCATCGCGCTGCCGCCGGAGGCCATGGAAGCGCGTACCCTGCGTCCCATCCCCCTCGCCGACTCGGATGCCATTCGGGTCGGCCAGTTCGTCGTGGCGATTGGCAACCCCTTCGGCCTGGATCAAACGGTGACGTTCGGCGTCATCAGCAGCCTGGGACGCATCATTGAAAGCCCGGATGGGCGCTACATCGGCGAAGCGATCCAAACGGACGCCGCGATCAACCCCGGCAACTCCGGCGGACCGTTGCTCGATTTGCAGGGCCGGGTGATCGGCGTGAACGCGCAGATCATCAGCCCCAGTCAGGCCAACGCCGGCATCGGCTTCGCCATCCCGGTCAACGCCGTCAAACGGGTCATCCCTGACCTGATCAGCGAGGGGCGCTACCGACATGCGTGGATGGGCGTGCGCTTTTTCCCCATCACCTTGAACAAGGCAGTCGCCGAAGCCTTTGCTGAGCAGGGCGTCGAGATTCCTGAGCGTGGCGTCTTGATCCTGGGGGTGGAGCCAAATTCGGCGGCGGCGAAGGCCGGGTTGCGCGGCGGCAACCGCACTGTCAGCACGCCGTATGGCGAGATCGCGGTAGGCGGCGATACGATCGTGGCGATTGACGGCGTCACCATCACCAGCCCTAGCGGGTTGATTGCGTACCTGGAGACGCGCACCCGCCCCGGCGATACGATTCAGCTCACCGTGCTGCGTAACGGCGAGGAGCGCACCCTCTCGGTGACACTCGGCGAGCGCCCGCAGTCCTAGAGCTTGTTGTCGGACATCCACTGCGCCAGACGCGCCAATGCGCGCGCGGCATACACCTCACCGCGGGCGCGTTTGCCCCGCGTGGTCGTGTCCGGCGACGGCAGCAGGCCGAAGTTGGCTTTCATCGGTTGGAATGTGGCCGCAGCGGCGCGCGTGAGGTAGTGCATCAGCGCGCCGATCATCGTTTCTGGCGGCGGCGTGAGCAGCGGCAGGCCGGTCATCAGCCGCGCCATGTTCACCCCCGCCAGCCATCCCCCGGCGATGTTTCCCGCGTAGCCTTCCAGGCCGGCGATTTGCCCGGCGAAGAACAAATCGGCGCGCGCGCGACTTTGGAGCGTCGGTTGTAGCACGGACGGCGCGTTGAGGTAGGTGTTGCGATGCATCGAGCCGTAGCGGACGAAGCGCGCTTTTTCCAGGCCAGGGATCAGGCGCAGGACGCGATCCTGCTCCCCGTACTTGAGGTTGGTCTGAAAGCCCACCAGGTTGTAGAGTGTCGCGGCGGCGTTGTCTTGCCGCAGTTGCACGACCGCGAAGGGACGCCGTCCGGTGCGTGGATCGCGCAGCCCCACCGGACGCAGCGGGCCGAAGGCAAGCGCCTGCTCTCCGCGCGCCGCCAGCACCTCGACAGGCAAGCAGGCTTCAAAGAACTGCGGATCATTCCGCTCAAAGTCGCGCCGCGGGATACGTTCGGCGCTCAATAGCGCAGCAACAAAGCGGCGGTATTCTTCCTCATTAAGCGGGCAGTTGATGTAATCGCCCTCGTCGGATTCGCCCTTGCGGTAACGCGAGGCGCGGAACGCGACGGTGAAATCAATGGAATCCACCTCCACAATGGGCGCAATGGCATCGTAGAAGGCCAGCGCCGCGCTGCCCGTAAACGCGCGGAGCGCCTGCGCGAGCCGGTCGGTGGTGAGCGGTCCGCTGGCGATGATCGCCGGCCCCGCCGGGATGGCGATCACCTCCTCGCGGATGAGGGTGATGTGGGGATGCGCTTCGATGCGGCGCGTCACTTCCGCCGCGAAGCCGTCGCGATCTACGGCGAGCGCGCTGCCGGCCGGGACGCGATGCGCGTCGGCGGCGGCGATGAGCAGTGATCCGAGTTGGCGCAATTCGGCCTTGAGCAGGCCCGGCGCGCGGTTGGCGAGGTCGGAGCCGAGTGAGTTGGAGCAGACCAGTTCGGCCAGTTGCGCGCCGGTGTGGGCCGGCGTCATCGCGCGGGGACGCATCTCGTAGAGCTGCACGGGAATATCGCGTTGGGCGACTTGCCAGGCGGCCTCACTGCCGGCCAGCCCGCCCCCCACGACAGTGACGGCATCAGTCATACACACACTCATGCGCTTGCGTTTGGCTCATGCAGCGACTCATTCACGGGGATTGGTCACATCCGCCGGCACAGCATAAATCTCACCGCTGCGCGGCTGTGTGTCGAGCAGGTCGCGCGCCTCAGCCTCCCATTCCATCGGCACGCGCACCTCAACCTTCCCGATGCCGTTGACAGTTAGCCCAAGCACTGGCCCGATCGCTTCATAACTCAGCATGACAGGAATACCGGCGGTTTCAAGCGCGCCGCGCACCACCATCGCGCGCAACATCCCTTGCGCCACATAAACGGTGACAAGTCCGGTAGGTCTCTTCTTCTCTTGCGCCACAGTTTCACACCTCCTTCACGCTGCTATTCATAGTTTGCGTTAAAATGGCGTATTTGTCAATCCCTTGTATTCCTGGTATAATCTAAACGTTTTATGGTAAGAACACAGCGTTTGAATCGAGAGGCTTATGAGTAGTACCGTGCAGAATGACCAATACTGGGAGCAGTTTTCCGTCTTGCCAAGTGATCTGGAGCATATCATCAATTTCCTCGTCGAGACGGAACGACCGCAGATGATTGACCAGTTAGCGCAAGAACTGGCCCGTGCGCGTCACCAGCAAATGGTGTCGTTGATTGCGGACACTTTATCACAGGGCCGCATTTATCGCCCCGGGGAGAGCTACGCCGTTGGCGAACACATCATCTTCCCCCACCTTAACAACCTCCTGGGTGAAGTGATCGCCGTGCGCGCCGGGCACAACCCCGAGTACAGCGCGTTCGCCGTTATCACGGTGAAGATGGCGAGTAGCTCGGTGCGCGAGTTTGCTACGGCGCTCAACCGCGACCATCCGTTGAACACGGCGACCTATCTGCCTTCCCAAAACCTGGACCTTCAGGACATTTTCGACCATTACGGGAACAAAATTAAAAGCGTACTGCGTTCTGCGTTGGAGAAAAACTCACAGTTTATCAGCGTAGGCGATCAATGGTTTTTGCGCGATTTGGTGATGGACATCCCTGCTGGACAGCTAAACATCGCCGAGGCGTTGTTGGACATGGCCGGGGGTGGGCCGCTTTCCACGGCGAGCTTGCTCGACGAAATGGAAATGCCGGCGGAAATTTCGCGGCCTTTGCAGCTTTTCTCGCTGGAATATGCGCTGTTGCACGACCGGCGTTTCGACGAGGTCGGGCCGGCCGGTTATGCGATGTGGCACCTGCGCCAGATGGAGCCGAAAGGCGTCCTGGAAGTGCCGCTGCCGCTGCGCTATATGCCTATTCCCTACAGCCGGGCGTTGTTAGATGACACGATGTTAAATTTGGAGCGCCAGATTGATGACGAGTGGGCGGATATAGTGGAAGTCGCACCTGCTATCGAGAATAGCGTGACGGTGGTGCTAAGCTATCCGCATTGGCGCAGTGGAACGCTCCCGCTGTCGCAGCGCGTGGCGCAGTTGTTCCCCACTGCGCGGATCACCGACCGCATCTGCTTCACCTTTATGGACGCGCGAACCAGAGAGACCTTCCCCGGTTGGGTTGTGCGCAGCGGACGTTACGTCCACGGACTGACGGAGTGGTACAAGAAGAACAGTGTAGGCGTCGGCGCGTATGTGGACCTTGAACGGGGTGAAGAGCCGGGCGCGATTCGAGTCAGCGTGCGCCCCATCCGCTCGAAACGGCGCGAGTGGCTGCGAACTGTCACCACGGATGGCGGACAACTTCAGCTCGAGGTGACGCGCGTGCCGGTGGCGTGCGAATTCGACGAATTGGCGACCGTGGCAGTGGCGGATCCCAACGCGGTGGATAGTCTGGCACAACAGTCGCAGCGCGCGTCGTTGGAGTCGCTGCTGGAGCTAATTTTCAACGGACTGGCCGGCCTGAGCCTGCAACGCGCCGTCCACGCGATGACGCTGTACAGCGTCTTGAACCTGTTGCGGCGTGTGCCGCCGGCGCCGATGCTCGCCGTGTTAGCGACCTCGTCGCGGTATATGGCGCTTGGTGATAACTATTGGGCATATCGAGGAGAGAGCTAATGCCAACATTACCTCCCGTTCCTGCTTTAGCGCGCTTTGTCAAGCCGACTCTGGATACCCCCTTCCACATTGATTTCCGGTGGTGGGAGGAACAGGGGCTTGATTTTAACGTACAACTGTTACAGCACCTATCGCCGGAACTACGCGAGGTATACAGTGGCCAGCGCATCGGGGAAAAAATTGACCTGATTGACTGGGACACCGGCGAGGTGCGGCAGGTAGAAGGGCTACAGTATCTCATCACCACACGGTGCAGCAAGGAACCCGGCTACATTCTGCGGGCGCCGACCCTGTTGGAGGCCATTTTCCGGGCTTTTCTCAGCAACGGCAACCATCCGTTGTCGCCGCGCGCACTCGCGCCGCTGGTGGGCCATCCCCCGGAGCAAGTACTGCGGGTGTTATCCGGCGCAACTGTCCGTAAGGGTCTGCGTCCGGTGATGGATTGATCCGTCCGGCGCGGTGCATTGTGTGACGACGACGCACGCTATCTGCCCCGGTAGCTCAAGTGGATAGAGCAAATGCCTTCTAAGCATAAGGCTAGAGGTTCAAGTCCTCTCCGGGGTATCTGATCGAAAACACAACGCGGGCGGCTTGCCCGCGTTACATTCTCAGCGGCGCGCTACGCTGACTATTATTAAGAAGTGCGAAGAACCCACGGCACCGAGGATGAAAATTTCAACCGCGAATCACGCAAATTTCCGCTAATTTTCAAGAAAGATTCGTGTAGATTAGCAAGATTAGCGGTTTATTTTGGAGGAGAAACGCCTTGAGTATTGGATCACCAACAACACCGAGACGCGCTGTCTTCCTTTCTACCCCTGCCCTCTGGGCGCACGGACACGGAACGCAGCACCCCCTTAAGCCGGAGCGATTGCGGCGCACGTTCGAGCTACTCGAAGAATACGGCGCGTTCGCTGCGTCCAACGTGCAGGTCGTCGCGCCGCCGCCGGCGACGGAAGAAGAGCTGGCCCTCGTTCACTCCCACAAGTATATCGAAGCCGTGCGCATCCTGAGCGAGGGCGGCGAGTGGACGGACACCCGCGAGTACATCTCACCGACGCGCTACGGCTTTGGCTCCGGCGATAACCCCATCTTCCCGGAGATGTACGAGACGGAGCGTCTGAAGGCCGGCAGTTCCCTGACCGGCGCGAAGCTGCTGGTCGAAGGCCGGTGTGACGTGGCCTTCAGCTATGGCGGCGGTCTGCACCACGCGATGGCTTCGATGGCGTCCGGCTTCTGCGTGTTCAACGATGCGGCGGTCGCCATCCAGTGGATGGTGAACCAGGGCCTGCGCGTGGCCTATGTGGATGTGGACGCGCATCACGGCGACGGCGTGGAAGCGTTGTTCTACGACACCGACCGCGTGTTGACGATTTCGCTGCACCAGGACGGGCACACACTCTTCCCCGGCACCGGTTTTGCGCACGACATTGGCGAGGG
>DAOUAQ010000211.1:0-7955 GCA_034433375.1 Anaerolineae bacterium
TTGCCGCAGTGTTGGCGCGCTTTTATGCGGTGGTGGCAGCACGCGTGGCGCGGCAGTCTCCTCCGCGCCCCCGCCCTAACGTGTTAAAGTGCGACTTCTTTCAGGAGAGTCATGAATACGACTAAAAGTTTGTTAGGTTATGTCATCGAAGCGATTGATCATTACCGTGTGGAGCAACGCAACTTTGCCGCGACAACAACTGCGCCACGTCCACATCGGGCGCTGCCGTGGTTGCTGCGGCAACTGATGCCCAATCTCGGCTCAGTGGTCTTGGTGTTGATCCTGCTGACGACGTTTCCTGGTCTGGCGGCGCAATCCAGCGCACCAATGGGAACGTCGCTCTCGACGATCCCGTACCAGGGGCGGCTAGCCGACGCTTCCGGCCACCCGATCACCGCCCGGCAGAATATGGAATTCCGGCTGTACGATACACCCGTGGGCGGCACGCCGCTGTGGGAAGAATTCTGGACCGGCGGCAACTCGGTCAACGTTTCCGATGGCCTGTTCAGCGTGATGTTGGGCAGCATCAATACCGGCCTGGTGAGCGTGGTGCAGGGCAACGACCAGTTGTACCTGGGCATCACCGTGGGCACAGATACGGAGATGGCTCCGCGCGTGCAGTTGGGCAGCGTGCCTTTCGCGGTGATTTCGCTTACGGTCCCAGATGGGAGTGTGACTGACGCCAAACTTGCAAATCCCATTTCCAGCCAGTATATTGCCCAATGTTTTACCTATCATCCAACTGCGTGCCCAAACCCGGTTTCAGATTTTTCCAGTATTTCTGTTGGGGGCAATAAAATCTGGTCAGGCAAGATTACTTTTACCCCTTTCCCTACACGGATAATCGCAGCGAATGGGTATATCCATCTAGCGAGTGACACAGTTGGTATAGGTGACATACCTGTTGCGGTATGGGAGACAAGTCCTGGCGTTGCACGCTTTTCAACTCTAGTACCTGAATCTTACTTTAACACCACAAATTCAAGATTGCGGGTAACTATTGTTGGTCATTAACATTGTCAATCTTGCGAGGGTTCGAAAACCTTTGCAAGGGTTTACACACAGGAGGTCTAAAATGAAAACGATACACTGGTCACGTATTCCATTGACGGTGGTGTTGGTGGCGTCGCTGCTGCTGGCGGGGACGCCGGTGGGAGCAAATGATTCCGCAAGATATGTTTACACAGACATTGAAGGAATTCGAGCAGCCGTTGAACATGCTCTTAACAATTCCGATTATCTGTATGTGTTGATATTCGATGTAAGGATAGAAAACATAAAGTATTACAGAGATTGGGCGCTTGTAACATTGGTACTATACGAGAAAGATACAAACACCATCGTACCGACAGAAACCGAGTCTGCAATCGCCTGGAAAGAGGGTACTTCTTGGCGTGTTGCACTCCCTGGCGATCCACTTTGGGCTGCACAGATGTTAGGTGCTCCTGACTTCTTGCTATCTCAAGACGTAAAGGATTTGCTAATCACAGAAAGTAAGACTGAACCGATGAGTACACAGACCTATAGTGGTTACTATTTGCCGTGGCCAGCAGGTATAGCATATCGTCTTTCAAGAAGTATTTCACATGGTTACAATGCTTTTGACTTTGCTGATGATCCTCCTGTAATCTTTGAGATAACTGCTGCCCGTAGTGGCGTGGTGTGGTATGTAAAGTGGGACGTACCTACTAACTCAGGTGGGACGGATCAAAACAAGAATTATGTGAACTATATTGTTGTCAAGAATGACTTAGGTTTGTACGATCTGTATCTTCACCTCGCTTATGATTCGGTACCCGTTCATTTACGTTCTCGAGGTAATACCGTGTTGCGTGGAGAAAAAGTGGGGAATGCTGATCATACGGGAAGAAGTACCGGTCACCATTTACATTTTCAGGCAAATGATGTTTCAAATAATTGGTGGGACCCATCGCCAGTAGATATTACTTTTGAGGATGTGGCCGTGTGTGGCGGGAGACCGCGCACTCCTACTGAAGATTCTTGCGCCACAACTCGCTGGTATACTTCAGGTAATACCCGTCCAGATGCTCCACCTTCGTTTGAACTATCATTTAATCAGGCTAATGATATTCCAATCACTCAGCGAGGGCAGATTGTTGCCGCAAAAACGCCAAATTGGACATTCTCCGGTACTGCAACGCATTATCAAGGTGTTTCTTACGTCAATTACAATACCTCGGGGAACAATGGGCCTGTAACACAACGAGCTAACGGCACAACAAATTGGAATTACAGTGTCAACGGGCTTTTTGGTTATAACCGCATAAGCTTCTTAGCTTACGATGCACAAGGAATACATAATCCTCTGGAGAATAAATACTACATTGATCTTTATGTGGATACTAACCCACCCACAACCACCCCACAGTGCGCAGAGAAGGCTTGCCATAATGGCTGGTATCCCCCACTGCAAATCGTGCTCAAAGCAGAAGATAACAGTTCTGGCACACCCCCATACCATTATCGCGCTGGTGTCGCCAGAGTCCACTATCGCATCAACGGCGGCGCGTGGCAATCTGCTTCCGGCGACCAGGCAGTCTTTAACCTCTCTAGCAACGGCATCCATACCATTGACTATTACGCCGTGGACAACGTCGGCAACCAGGAAGTCACCAAACCTCTTACCGTCAAGGTGGACGCCACCCCGCCGGTCATGCCCACCTCCGCCACCGAAACGCACGGCGTCATTTCCGGGCAATGGCGGCGCGACATTAGCACCCCGGCCTTTACCTGGGCGGCAGCTACGGATAGCGGTTCTGGTGTGGCGGGTTATTTCATCGAATGGCCCACTTGGTCGGGAATGGTACAGACGCCGGCCTTTAATCCGCCCGCCGTGCGCACGGGCAGCTATCCGCTGCGCGTCCAGGCTGTAGACGCGGCCGGCAATCGCAGCAATTTTGTCACATTGTTCACCTTCAACTATGACGGCGCAGCGCCGGCCGCCCCGGCCATTCAAAACCTGGACGGCGTGGGCAGTGGGGTATGGCAGAACCAGGTGCGGACGCCCAACTTTGCCTGGCCCACGCCCTACGATGCCGGTTCCGGCGTGGTGGGCTACTACCGCTATTGGGGGCCGGATGCGCAAGGGACAAGCGGTACGCTGGTCACGGCCAATACCTTTGCTTCGGCCACGTCCTTCTGCGCCCTGGATAATGCCTGCACGTCTTACCTGCGCTTGCGCAGCCAGGATGGCGTCGGCTGGCAATCGGAGTGGGCGACGTTCGCGCTGCGTTACGATGGCGCCCCGCCAACGGCCACGCTCGTCGCCAACTACGGACAGCCTGTCGTCCACCAGACGACTGTGCATTTGGCGGTGGATGCCTCCGATCTGGGCAGCGGCGCGGCGCAGATGCGGCTTTCCAACAACCAGACCACCTGGAGCACATGGTTGCCCTATACGCCACAATTGTATTGGGAAATCCCCGCTGTGGGCCGCCGCAATCACGACATTTACCTGCAAGTGTTGGATCACGCGGGCAATGTCTCCGACATTATCTCGACCACCGTGCATTTCGATGTGAACGTGCCGTTGCCCAAGTCAGAGAGCTTCCATTTGTGGGATTCGCTGGTCCCGGCCGGCGGCGGCATTGTGACCTCTACGACCCACATCCAGCGCGTGACGGTGGGACAGCCGGCCGAAACCGTCGCTATGCGCAGTACGCAATACCTGCTCAACCCCGGCTTCCAGGCCGGCGCGCTGGCCGCCCCGTTGCAAGTCCCCACCGCGACCACCTACACCAACCTGGGCGCACTGTTCGCTTCGGCCACCACCACCGCCACGGCCATCTCTTCGCGCAAGTATCGGCTGTACGGCTCGATGGGGCAGCCTTCGCATATGCAAACTATCAGCAGCACGCGCTACGTGGCCGAGTTGGGCTTTTGGGCCGGCGCGGCGCGCAATGTGACGCCCACCCCGCCGCCCCCGCCGGAGCCGCCCGTCCCGCCGGAATGTGAGTTCTACAGTCTCTCGATCAACGACGGCGCGCTGTTCACCCGCGTCCCGCAGGTCACGCTGTATATGTGCGGCCCGGACCCGGCGCAGGTGATGGTGAGTAACGACGGCGGCTTTGGCGGGGCGACCTGGCAGCCTTACACGTCGGCGCTCTCGTGGACTTTGACCACGTATGGCAATACCGTTATTCCACGCTTCGTGTACGCCCGCTACAAGGATTCACAGGGCTATATCTACGGCAACTTTATGGATGACATCATCTACGACCCCACCGCGCCGCTGGTCGTGGCAGCGTTCGATCCGCTGGAATTGCCGGTGGGCGGCGTGACGCTTCAGACGCGCAGCGCATACATACTTCGACAGGCTGCGCGCCCGGCGTATGTGGTCAACACGGCGCAGGCCGAATTGTTCCTGAGCGCCAGTGATGACAGCAGCGGTCTGGCGGCGATGCAGGTGAGTACGCGCGCGGACTTTGCTGATGCGGACTGGGAATCCTTTACGGCGGTTGTGCCGGTGTCCTTCACCGAGGATGGCACGCACACGTTATACGTCCGCACCCGCGATGAGGCCGGCAATATCTCCACCGCCTTCGGCCAACAGGTGCTCGTGGACACCACGCCGCCGACGATCCCGCCCTCTGGCGTGCTGGAAGTGTTGGAAGGCGTCGTCGGCCCGAACTCGATGACCGTCACCCTGGCGATCTCGGCGACGGATAGCGGCAGCGGCGTCGGCGATGCGCGCGTCAGCCTTTCTCCCGCGTTTACCGATACATTGTGGGTTCCCTACACAACTACACTCCCCACACCAATCCGCTTTACGGGCGAGTTGACGCCCACACTCTACGTGCAGTTACGCGACCTGGCGGGCAATGTGTCCACAGTCTACACGACTACCTACCTGGTCGATATAGAACCGCCCTACGGCGGCGCGGAGATTATCGCGCAGGAAGGCAGCCTTGCCACACTGCGGTTGAGCGCGGGGGATGACCTGAGCGCCGTCACCCGCGCGTGGCTCTCGCCCGATTACTGGTTCTTCGATAACGTCGCGGTCGTCGCCTACCAGGAAACGCTGGCATGGGATATGGGCGACTCGACCACGCTCTACGTCCGCTTCGAAGATGCCGTGGGCAACGTTTCCACCCCGACGTGGGCCTGGTCGTATGAACCTGCCTATCAGGAACATACCGTCTACTTGCCGTTGGTGATCCGGCAGTAACCAAGCAAAAGGGCGCTGTGCTGAAAAGCGCAGCGCCCTCAACGGCAAAAATTGCCTGAAAGGTTCCCTTATACCGGCACCGGCACATAAACTTGAGGAGGCCGCACCTGTAGATTGAGCGGATGCAACTTCAACCGCACGAACACGACCGGCTGTTCCGGTTCAGGTTGCTGCGCCAACAAATCAAAGTTGTAACGACTTAATTCCGGGTCATCATCGGGCAACAGCACCAACCGGAAATCAGGCGGCAAACGGTCTAGAACGCGCGGTTGATCCAGAATAAAGCGCGTTAGCGTCATCACCAAATCGAGATTGCGTTCAGCGATTGGTTTTATCATTTAACTGCTCCTTAAATCGTTCACAATAACGCCGAAAGTTGGCCTGTAAGTCGTTTTGCGCGTAAGTGAGGGCCTCATTAAAATCGCGGATGGGTAGCGCCTGTTTCTCTTGCGAACCATCAGGATGAAGCCTGTCACAATGCGCAAAACCGTGCGCCGTGTCGTAGCGTATCACCGGATACCAATGTTCGGCGATCCAACATTCCAACTGTACGACAAATGAGGTTATCTTGCCACGGCTGCGGACAAAGCGCACGCGCACCGCGGCATCACGTTCTAGTAGAAATTGAAATGTTGTCTCACTTGCCACAAAGCGATCCTTTGTTGAAATCAATCTATTAAAATTATACCATACAACGTTACCCTGGCGAAGGTTCAGGCGAACCAAAGGTTCGCGCACCGAAGGTTCGCGCACCTTCGCCAGGGGACCAGGCTAAAAACTACAGGAGGATTTTACGATGGAAAAGCAACAGATTACGATCACCGTTCCACAAATCAATCTGCGCAGTGTGTGACGCTTCGCCCAAAAGTGGCTCTTGCCCAACCCGGGCACCTTGGCGCTGCTTCTCATCCTGGCCTTGACCGTCCCGGCCATTGCCCGGACGACAATCCATTCCCCTGCGGCCACCTCGCTCTCGACAATTCCCTACCAGGGCCGGCTGGCGGACGCTTCCGGCAATCCGATCACCGACCGGCAGAATATGGAATTCCGGTTGTACAATGCGCCGGTGGGCGGAACGCCGCTGTGGGAAGAATTCTGGACCGGCGGCAACTCGGTCAACGTCTCCGATGGGCTGTTCAGCGTGATGTTAGGCAGCATCGAGACATCGTTGGCTTCCGTGGTGCAAGGGAATGACCAATTATACCTGGGCATCACCGTGGGGACAGATACTGAGATGTCTCCGCGCGTGCAGTTGGGCAGCGTGCCGTTCTCGATGATCTCGCTCACCGTGCCGGATGGGAGTATTACCACGGAAAAGATGGCAGATGGGGCGGTGACGAGCGAAAAGATGACAATTCAAAATGGTCAAGTAATTTTGGCTAATGACCAAACCGTAACTACGTCTGTGCCTTGGCAAATCATCGATATCCCTGGTCTGTCTTTTACTATCGAGTTAGAAAGCCCCAGTACAGTACTTGTTTGTTATACAATTTGGGCTGAATGGTCAAGTGGTGGAGACAATCGAATTAGGATTGGCTATCGGGGAGGAGATGTGTGGAATGAGCAAGCGATTGGCGGATCAGGCAACCAAACGCTTACAAATTCTCAAGTCATTAACTTGCCTGCTGGCACCCATACTATCGGTTTGTCATATAAAGCACAATACACTGGGTCTCAAATTCTTGTTCGGAGACAGTTTTCTTCAATCGGCTATCTTGTGCTAGGAGCTGACTAAATTGGCTCGTGTATGTCAAGCGACAATTAGAAATTAACACTGACGACAATTAGAAATACCCATGCCGTAGGTTACTCCTCGGCGACCTGGGCCACGGGTTCCGCAGCCAGGACAATACCATTGCGCCGGGCGGCTTCTTCGGCGCGCACGCTCTTGACGTCTTTGCCAAACTCGATAATCAGGCTGTGATGCACCACGCGGTCAATCGCCGCCGCCGTAGTGAGGGGATGCTTGAAGATTTGATCCCACTCGGAGAAAACGAGATTGGAGGTGATAACCACACTGCGCCGTTCGTAGCGTTCGGCCAGAAAAGTAAACAAAACTTCCATCTCCTCGCGGCTCTGCTGTACGTAACCCAGATCGTCGAGGATGACGACGGAGAAGCTGTCGAGGCGGCGCAGTTCGCGTTCGAGTTCATGATCGCGTTTGGCGCGTAACAAGGCGCCGACCAACTTGTAAGTGGGAGTGAAGAGCACCGGATAGTCGCGCTGGATCCAGGCGTAGCCCAACGCGGCGGCCAAATGCATCTTCCCGGTGCCCGGCAAACCGAAGAGCAGTAAGTTGTCACCACGGGGGATGAATTCTCCTTCCGCGAGTTGGGCGAGTTGGCGGCGCACCCGCAGCGGTAAGCGCTGTTGCTCGAAGTTCTCCAGGGTCTTGCCGGGCGGCAGATGGGCGGCGTTCAGTAAACGCGAGATGCGGCGGGTGCGGCGGCCATCGAGTTCCTGTTTGAGCAGATGGGCGAGGAAGGTCTCTAAGGACCATTCCTCGCGCTGGGCGGTCGCCAGGGTGGTACTCACGACTGCCGCGACCGTCGGCAGGCGCAACTGGCGACAGTGGGTACGAATGGTGTCAAGCGCCATGGGTCACCTCGGGCAGGAGTTGATCGTAGGGTTGCAGATCGACCGCCAAGGGCGCTAAAGCGGGCGGCGTAGGGCGGGGTGGCTGAACTAATGCGGCGACCGTGGTATCGTCCCAGGGCGTGGTGGTTTCCAGCAGACCGCTCAGGGCGGCGGCGACATCCGCTTCCAG
>DAOUAQ010000212.1:0-1873 GCA_034433375.1 Anaerolineae bacterium
CGCAGCATCCCGCCGCGCGTTTGATTGTGGCGGACATCCCACACCTGTATGGCGAGAGTATCCCGCAGGTCGCGCAGCGCCGCCACCGCCCGCAGCGCCCGTGCTCGATTTGCGGTCTGATCAAGCGCCACGAAATGAACCGCGTGGCCCTGGAAGGCGGCTACGATGTCCTGGCGGCCGGGCATAACCTCGACGACGAGGCCGCGACGCTCTTCGGCAATGTCCTGCACTGGCAGGCGGGCTATCTCCGCCACCAGTTTCCCGTTTTGCCCGCCGACGGTCAAGGTTTGGCGCGCAAAGTCAAACCGTTCTGCCGCTTCTACGAGCGTGAGACCGCCGCGTACACGCTCATCCGTGGCATCGACTACATCGAGGACGAATGTCCCTACGCCGCCGGCGCGATCAGCCTGGCGCACAAAGAGACGCTCAACCGCATGGAGCACGACTCAGCGGGCGCGAAGATGCACTTCTATACCAACTTTCTCAAAGCCAAAGAAGCCGGCCTGTTCGCCGCCGATGAGACCGCGCCGGAATTGCATCCGTGTTCGCGCTGCGGCCAGCCGACCACCGCCCCCGACCTGTGTAAATTCTGCCGGTTGTGGGAGCCTATCGCAAACGAAAATGCCACAACGACAGAAATAGAGATGATGTCAGCAGATTGAGCAGATTAAGCAGATTTCCGTCTTCTCTTTCAACTCTCAACTCTCAACTTTCAACTCTCAACTCTCAACTTCCAACTTCCAACTTTCAACTTTCAACTTTCAACCTATAACTATCTTTCGAGGAGCAACAGATGTCTAATGAACTTTCTCCAAGCCAATTCCGTGATTTAGCCGCCGCCATCGAGGCTGAAGTCGCCCGCGTCATCGTAGGGCAACGCGAGGTCGTGCGTCACACGCTTATCGCGCTGCTGGCGAACGGTCACTTGCTCCTGGAAGGGCTGCCCGGCCTGGGCAAGACGATGCTCGTCCGCACCCTGGCTTCGACTTTGCAGCTCGACTTTACCCGCGTGCAGTTCACGCCCGACCTGATGCCCGCCGACATCATCGGCACCGACATCCTCGAAGTGACCGACACGGGCGAGCGGCGCTTTCGCTTCCATCGCGGGCCGGTCTTCACCAACCTGCTGCTGGCCGACGAGATCAACCGCGCCACGCCCAAGACGCAATCCGCCCTGCTGGAAGCGATGCAGGAGCGCCAGGTGAGCATGGGCGGCGCGACGTACACACTGGCGCCGCCTTTCCTGGTGCTGGCGCCGCAGAACCCCATCGAGTTGGAGGGTACCTATCCCCTGCCGGAAGCGCAGCTTGACCGTTTCCTGTTCAAGGTCAATGTGGGCTATCCCTCGGCGGATGAGCTGGTGGAGATCATGGCCCGCACCACCGGCGCGGATACGCCCGATGCGCACCCCGTTGCCGACAGCGCGGTCGTTCTCGCCATGCAATCCCTCGTCCGCGGTGTCCCTGTGGCGACGCCTGTGAGCGCCTATGCCGCCCAGTTGACTGTCGCCACGCACCCCGATAATCCCACCGCGCCGGAGATCGCGCGCCGGGCCGTGCGTTACGGCGCGAGTCCACGCGGCGCGCAGGCGCTCATCCTGGGCGCGAAGGTTGCCGCGCTGCTGGCAGGGCGCTACAACGTCGCATTGGAAGACGTGCGCGCGGTGGCCCCGGCGGCCTTACGGCATCGCCTGATCCTGAACTACGAGGCCGAAGCCGAAGGCATCACAGCGGATGCGATCATCGCTGCCATTCTGGACGCCGTCCCGGAGCCGTAAGATGACGTTGGATGCCGATCTCGCCTTGCTCTCGCGTCTGCGCTTCGTCACGCGGAAGCGCAAGCGCGGCGGAACGTGGGGCGAGCGGCGTTCCAC
>DAOUAQ010000213.1:0-9057 GCA_034433375.1 Anaerolineae bacterium
TGCGCACTACCGAACCGCTCCGCCCCGGGCGCAAGGCGCCCCGCCGCAAAGGCCAGCGCCGCAAGCGGTTCTCAATGTGCTACAAGTCGGCCCGTTAACTTAATGACATTGAAGTCCAATATGATACAAGGAGTAAATTTCCGTGAAAAAGAAGAATTATGCAGTTGAGGCACCAGTTCCTGAGCAGTTGGACCACACGATGACGGCGATCGCCATCCCCGATCAGCCGAATGCGATCGAGATCGGCACCCCCCCGCTCCCCGACGCGACGGCCCAAGAGGCGTGGCACTCGCAATATGGCAGCCAGTTCGCGCGTAACGTCACGGTTGCGACGCTCACGCCGTTCCTGCCTGATCCAGCCAGCGCCAGCGGCGCCGCGGTCGTCGTTGCGCCAGGCGGCGGTTTCTTCTCGTTATCGATGGAGAACGAAGGCTGGGATGTCGCCCGCGCTTTGGTCAAGCACGGCGTCGCGGCATTCGTCCTTAAGTATCGCCTGAACCAGACGCCGGCGGACATGGACGAATTCAAACGTTCGATGGACGAGATGTTCTCGAACACCGAGCGCCGGCCTCCGCGACCCGGCCCGGAGCAGATGAAAGTTTACCTCGCGCCGCAGCTCGAGGACTCGTGCGCCGCCTTCGCCCTGATCCGGAATCGCGCCGCCACGTGGAAGATCGATCCGGACCGTATCGGCATGGTGGGCTTCTCGGCCGGCGCCATGCTGACCATGGCAACTGCGCTCGTCGGTGAGAACGCCAAACCGGCGTTCATCGGCGATATCTACGGGCCGCTGGCTGCGATGACCGTTCCGGACGACGCTCCGCCGCTGTTCGTCGCGCTCGCCGCCGACGATCCCTTCTTCGCCAATAGCGGATTCGGGCTGATCGAGAGCTGGCGCGCGGCCAAGAGGCCGGTCGAATTTCACCTCTATGAGCAGGGCGGTCACGGCTTCGGCATGTACCCCAAGGAAACGACCAGCACCGGCTGGTTCAATGCCTTCGTGAGCTGGCTCACCATGCACGGGATGCTCAAGCCCAAGGCATGATGGTGTGTGGGGTAAGCGTCCGGCCGCAACGACGTCGTTTGCCGGACGCTTGCCTTGCGATATGCTGACGACGGTCTTGCCCTGGGTCCGCGACGATTGATGACCAGTCGCACGCCGCAGGACAGCGCTCTCCCCCATCCACTTGGGGGACAGGAGTCGGAGCAAGCCTTGCACGAAAATGTGCCTGCCAAGGAGCTGAGAGTTCCTTTAGGAAAGAACCGTCCGCAGGACGGTGGGCGTCTAGCCCGTGCATCCAGCCGGCGCCTTGTTGGCTGCCGTAGCGATGATTCCTGGTTTTTGGAGTTTAGCGAGCCAGACAGAATACTCGATTTTAGTCGGCGCGGCTGATGCGCGACCGTTACTCTCCCCCCAAAAAGCCCTCCCCCCCACTCCCTCGCGGACCGGGGGATTCCTATCGTCCATTTCTTTCATCCGTGATTTCACTTGCCCCTTTCCCCATCCCGACTTATACTATCCCTGAAACAAAAAACCGCCCCGCGACTCTGAACAGTCCGGGGCTTCGACTTCCGGCGATTGCCGCGCCGTAGTGGGCACAAACATACGCGCGATCAGAATCGCGTTACCCGCCCCCGCGCGCAACCGTCGCCGGGGGCGGTATCTTTGAGAATTCAGGAGCGATTATGGAACAACCCCACCTCAACTGGATCGCCAACTTCATCTGGGGCATTGCCGATGACGTGTTACGCGACGTGTACGTGCGCGGCAAGTACCGCGACGTGATTCTGCCGATGGTCGTCATACGCCGCCTGGATGCAGTGCTGGAACCGACGAAAGATGCAGTGCTCAAGACGAAGGCTATGCTTGACGAGGCCAAGATCACCAACCAGGACGCCGCGCTCAAGCAGACGGCGGGACAGGCGTTCTACAACGCCTCGCCGTTCACCCTGCGCGATCTCAAATCCCGCGCCACCCAGCAGCGACTTCGCGCCGATTTCGAAGCCTACCTCGACGGCTTCTCACCCAACGTCCAGGAAATCCTCGACAAGTTCAAGTTCCGCAATCAGATTCCCACACTCGTCGAGGCCGACGCTCTGGGCTATCTCATCGAGAAGTACCTCGATCCCAGCATCAACCTCAGCCCGGAGCCGGTGCGCAACAACGACGGCAGTGTAAAACTGCCCGGCCTCGATAACCACGCGATGGGCACGATTTTCGAGGAGTTGATTCGCCGCTTCAACGAAGAAAACAACGAGGAAGCCGGGGAGCACTTCACGCCCCGCGACGTTGTTCGATTGATGGCGCAACTCGTCTTCCTACCCATTGCCGACCAGATTGAGTCCGGCACGTATCTGCTCTATGACGACACGTGCGGCACCGGCGGAATGTTGACTATCGGCGAGGAGACGCTGGCGGAACTGGCCGCGCAACACGGCAAGGAGGTGTCTATCCACCTCTACGGGCAGGAAATCAATCCGGAGACCTACGCGATCACCAAAGCCGACTTGCTGCTTAAGGGCAAGGGGCAGGAGGCCGAGACAATGGCGTTCGGCTCCACGCTCTCCGCCGATGCGTTCCCCGCTCTCGACTTCGACTTTATGTTCTCCAATCCGCCCTACGGCAAAAGCTGGAAAACCGACCTCGACCGGATGGGCGGCAAGGGCGAGATGCGCGACCCGCGTTACGTCATTGCGCACGCCGGCGACCCGGAGTACAGCCTCATCACCCGCTCGTCCGATGGGCAATTGATGTTCCTGGTGAACAAGCTCAGCAAAATGAAGCGCGACACGCCCCTGGGCAGCCGCATCGCCGAAGTCCACAACGGCTCATCGCTCTTCACCGGCGACGCGGGCCAGGGTGAGAGCAACATCCGCCGCTGGATCATCGAGAACGACTGGCTGGAAGCGATCATTGCGCTGCCGCTGAATATGTTCTACAACACCGGCATCGCCACCTACATCTGGGTGCTGACCAACCGCAAGCCAGCACATCGCCAGGGCAAGGTGCAACTCATCGACGCGACCGCGTGGTATGCGCCGCTGCGCAAGAACCTGGGGCAGAAGAACTGCGAACTCTCCGCAGCCGACATCCAACGCATCGTGGACACCTTCCTCGCCTTCGAGGAAACCGAGCAGTCCAAGATATTCGCTAACGCCGCCTTTGGCTACTGGAAAGTCACCGTCGAGCGTCCCTTGCGCCTGCGGGTAGACTTCTCCGACGCTGCCCGCGCCCGTTTGCGCCGTGCCTGCGCTGCTGCCGGAGAAGACGCGCTGGCTACGGCGACCGACTGGATCGCCGCCGATCTCGGCCCCGGCCCGCACCTGGACTACAACGCCGTCCTGGCTGCCCTCGAAAAAGCCGCCAGCTTCTCTCTCACCAAAAAGCGCCAGACTTTGCTCCGCGATGCGCTCGCCGAAAAAGACGAAGCCGCCGCGCCCGTCATCAGCGCTACCTACAAGCCCGGCAAAGCCACCCCCGATCCCCTCCACGGCAAATTCGCCCTCACCCCAACTGACCAAGGGGCAGCCCCCTCTCCCAAAGTGCGAGGGGAGGTGGTAGAGTATGAACCTGATCCCGACCTGCGCGACACCGAGCAAATCCCTTTGTTGGAAGAAAGCGGCATCGAAGGTTTCTTCGAGCGCGAGGTGTTGCCCTATGTCCCCGACGCCTGGATTGATGAGAGCAAGACGCGCACCGGCTACGAGATTTCGTTCAACCGCTATTTCTACAAGCCGGAACCGCTGCGCACGTTGGACGAAATCCGCGCCGACATTGAGGCGCTGGAACGTGAGACGGATGGGTTGTTGGAGCAGATACTTGTCATTTAGGTGGGACGCACCTTTCGAGGTGCGCTCCACCGAGGTGCGTTGCACTTTCTGAAGTGCGGCGCACCTGAATGTTTATTATGGAGAACTCTTATGTCAACACGACCAATTTATACTCAACACGGATACTACCACTTCTACAACCGGGGGGCACACCGCGAATCCATCTTTTGCGAACCGGAAAACTATGTCTTTGTGCTCGGAAAATTGAAGCATTACTGCCGCGAACTTGCCCTAACGCCGATCGCTTATTGTTTGCTGCCCAACCACTACCACTTTCTCATCCGGCAAGATGGCGAGCAGGCGGCTGGTCTGTTGCCGCAGCGGATTTTCAACAGTTACAGCAAAGCCTATAATAAACGCTACGGGCACAGCGGTACATTGTTTGAGTCATACTACAAGGTGATCACCGTGCAAACGGAATCATATTTACTAACTGTGTCCCGGTATATTCACGCGAACCCGATAAAACATGGGATCGTGAATGATCTCCGGGACTGGCCCTATTCCAACTATCTGGAATGGATCGGAGAACGTTCTGGCACATTGGTAGACCGCGAGTTCGTCCGGCTCTATTACCCGACGCCGGAAGATTACCGCGAAACAATGCGAGCCTATTTACAAGAGCGCGAACAACTCGCGGCGTTGAACTATCTTGAGGAATATTAGGTGCGTTGCACTTTCTGAAGTGCGGCGCACCTTCCGAGGTGCGTCTCACCGCAGATGCGGTACGTCCGGGTGCGTTGCACTTTCTGAAGTGCGGCGCACCTCTCTGCAAGAATGAGTAACGTATATGAGTGAAATTCATCCTTCGATCACAGTAGGACAGGTGGAACGCACCTCGGAAGGTGCGCCCCACCTCCGCGCCTACCCCACCTACAAAGACTCCGGCGTGCCGTGGCTCGGCGATGTGCCCGCGCATTGGGAAGTGCATCGGCAACGTAATATTGTTTATTTAATGGTCAGCAATGTTGACAAACATACACACGAAGGTGAAAGTCCAGTTCGCTTGTGCAACTATGTGGATGTTTACAAGAACGATACCATCACTGATCGCATTCCTTTTATGCGTGCCACAGCCTCACAAGAGGAAATCAACCGTTTCCGCTTGAGAATGGGAGATGTGGTTATTACCAAAGACTCTGAAACTTGGGATGACATTGGTGTACCTGCTCTAGTAAACTACGAAGCTCCTGATTTTGTGTGTGGGTATCATTTAGCAATTTTACGTCCACGCAAAGATGTTATCTATGGGGAGTATCTCTTGCGGGCACTTCAGAGCCGAAATGTTGCAGTACAACACTATGTGGCAGCAAATGGCATCACCCGTTATGGCTTATCGCAAGATGCAATCAAAAGCGTATGGATTCCTCTGCCGCCTCTCCCCGAACAACGCGCCATCGCCGCCTTCCTCGCCCACCACGACCGCCTAACGCGGCGCTACATCCACGCGCAGCAGCGCCTCATCAAACTGCTCACGGAGCAAAAGCAGGCGCTTATCCAACAGGCCGTGACGCGCGGCCTCGATCCCGCCGCGCCGCTCAAGGATTCGGGGATTGCGTGGTTAGGGAAGATTCCGGCGCATTGGGAAACGCTCCGTGCGAAATATGTATTTCGTGAGATAGATGATCGTTCGGCTACTGGCAGCGAAACACTTCTTTCGATGAGCCAAAAACTTGGACTTGTTCCAAGTTATCGAATTGAGGAACGACGACTGTTATCGGTCTCCTATGCAGGTGCAAAGCTTTGTCAGATAGATGATTTAGTTCTTAATCGCTTGAAAGCCCACCTGGGTGTTTTCGCGTTGGCCTCAGAGCCAGGCATTGTAAGTCCTGATTATACGGTATTACGTGCTGCGCGCCCAATATGTCCTCGTTATTTTGAACTGATTCTCAAAACACCGGCTTGTCGGACGGAACTTTGTAAAAGGGTGAAGGGGATCGTTCAAGGTTTTTGGCGACTCTATACAGAGGAATTTTACGGAATAGTCTTACCGTTTCCACCATTGGAAGAACAGCGGAAGATCGTGGAACATCTCGACATACAACTGCAATCGCTCAATGAAACCATTACTCGCATTCAACGCCAAATCACCCTCATCCGCGAATACCGCACGCGCCTGATCGCCGACGTGGTCACGGGCAAGCTGGATGTGCGGGGGTTTGAGGTGGGACGCACTTCGGAAAGTGCGTCCCACCTGGATGACGACACCTGGGAAGACCTGGAAGATGAGGAAACAGACGATGCGCCTGATGATCTGGATGTAGTTTAGGTGAGTTGCACTTTCCGAAGTGCGACTCACCTGGCCGAAAGGACCTGAGTTATGCCGACGACGGATACCAGCGAAAAAGGACTCGAAAGCCTGATCGTGGCGGCGCTGACAGGCAAGCCGATCAGCGAAACGTTGACGGCGGCTCGCGACGAGCGTGGGGCTTACGGCGGCGCGGGTTACGTCCAGGGCGATCCCCACGACTACGACCGCGACTACGCCGTGGACCTCGCCAAGCTGCGCGCCTTCCTCGAAGCTACCCAGCCGGAGGTCGCCGCGCGCCTCGACCTGGCGACGGAAAGTCCCAGGCGGCAGAAGTTCCTCGCCCGGCTGCAAGGCGAAATCGCCAAACGCGGCGTTATCGACGTGCTGCGCCACGGTGTCAAGCACGGGCCGGACGCCATCGCCTGCTTTTACGGCGCGCCCACGCCCGGCAACCGCAAGGCCGAGGCGCTGTTCGCCGCCAACGTCTTCAGCGTCACCCGCCAACTGCGTTACAGCAAGGATCAGACCCAACTGTCGCTCGACCTGTGCCTGTTCATCAACGGCCTGCCTGTCGCCACCTTTGAGCTAAAGAACAACCTCACCAAGCAGACCGTCGAGGACGCCGTTGAGCAGTACAAGCGCGATCGCGATCCCCGCGAGTTGCTGTTCCAGTTCGGGCGCTGCGTCGTCCACTTTACCGTGGATGACCAGGAAGTGCGGATGTGCACCCATCTCCAAGGCAAAGCCTCGTGGTTCCTGCCCTTCAACAAAGGCTGGAACGACGGCGCCGGCAACCCACCCAATCCGCACGGCCTCAAGACCGCCTACCTCTGGGAAGATGTCCTCGCCCGCGAGAGTTTCACCGACATCCTCGAACACTACGCCCAAATCGTTGAGTCGAAGGACGAGAAAACCGGCAAGAAGAAACGCGATCAGATTTTCCCCCGCTACCACCAACTCGACGTCGTGCGCCAACTCCTCGCCGCCGCCCAACAGGACGGTGTGGGCCGTCGTTATCTCATCCAACACTCGGCGGGCAGCGGCAAAAGCAACTCCATCGCCTGGCTCGCCTATCAGTTGATTGATCTCAGGTGGGACGCACTTCAGAAAGTGCGCCCCACCGAAACGCGCCCTGCCTTGTTTGATTCGATTGTCGTCGTCACCGACCGGCGCGTGCTGGATAAGCAAATCCGCGACACCATCAAGCAGTTCGCTCAAGTTTCCTCGGTCGTCGGGCACGCCGAACACTCCGGCGACTTGCGCGATTTCATCACGGCGGGCAAGAAGATCATCATCACCACGGTGCAGAAGTTTCCCTTCATCCTGGACGCCATTGGCGACGAGCACCGGCACCGGCGCTTTGCCATCATCATTGACGAGGCGCACTCTAGCCAGGGCGGGCGCACGGCAGCCAAGATGCACATGGCGTTATCCCAGGTGGGACGCACTTCGGAAGTGCGTCCCACGTCCGAGGACAACGAAGAAGAAACCACCGAGGACATCATCAACCACATCATGGAAGCGCGCAAGATGCTGCCCAACGCCAGCTACTTCGCCTTCACCGCCACGCCCAAGAACAAGACACTGGAAATCTTCGGGGAAGCCTACGAGCAAGCGGGCGAAGTCAAACACCGGCCTTTCCACTGTTACACGATGAAGCAAGCCATTCAGGAAGGTTTCATCCTCGACGTGGTGGCGCACTACACGCCGGTGGCGAGTTACTACCGCCTGATGAAGACGGTGGAAGGTGATCCCGAATTCGACAGCAAGCGGGCGCAGAAGAAACTGCGGCGCTACGTCGAATCCCACGACTACGCGCTCCACCAGAAGGCCGAGATCATGGTCGAGCACTTCCACACGGACGTGCTGGCGCGCAACAAGATCGGCGGGCAGGCGCGGGCGATGGTCGTCACCCCCAGCATCCAGCGCGCTATCCAGACCTACTTCGCCATCAAAGACGCCCTGGCAGCGCGCCGGAGTCCCTACCAGGCCATCGTCGCCTTCTCCGGCGAACCGGACTACGCGGGCAAACCCGTCACCGAGGCCACGCTCAACGGCTTTCCGAGCAGCCAGATTCCCGAAAAATTCAAAGAAGACCCCTACCGCTTCCTCGTCGTCGCCGAGAAATTCCAGACCGGCTACGACGAGCCGTTGCTGCACACAATGTACGTGGACAAAGTCCTCGCCGGCATCCAGGCCGTGCAGACGCTCTCGCGGCTCAACCGCGCCCACCCGCAGAAGCACGACACCTTCGTGCTGGACTTCGTCAACGATGCCGACACCATCCAGCGCGCCTTCGAGCCGTACTACCGCACCACCATCCTCAGCGCCGAGACCGACCCGGACAAGCTCCACGACCTCAAGGCCAGCCTCGACGGCGCGCAGGTGTACACAGAGGAACAGATCGAGCGGTTGGCCACACTCTACCTCGGCGGGGCGAGCCGTGAGCAACTTGATCCCATTCTGGATGTGTGTGTCGCCGTTTACAGGACAGACCTCGACGAGGACGGGCAAGTCGCTTTCAAAGGCAGCGCCAAAGCCTTCGTGCGCACCTACAACTTCCTGGCCTCCATCCTCCCCTACAACAATGCGGATTGGGAAAAGCTCTCCATCTTCCTCAATTTCCTCATTCCCAAACTGCCCGCGCCCCAGGAAACCGACCTCGCCAAGGGCATCCTCGAAGCGGTGGATATGGACAGCTACCGCGCCGAAGTGCAGGCGTCGCTTGCCATTGCCCTGGAAGACAAAGACGGTGAAATCGAGCCGGTGCCGGTGGGTGAAGGCGGGTGGAAGCCGGAGCCGGAGATGGAGCGGCTGAGCGCCATCATCAAAGCCTTCAACGACATCTACGGCAAAGTGGACTGGAAGGACCGCGACCGGGTCGCGCACATCATCACCCAGGAAATCCCCGCACAGGTCGCCGCCGACACCGCTTATCAGAACGCCATGCGTTTCTCCGACCTGCAGAATGCCCG